>JAADYV010000622.1 GCA_010092855.1 Chloroflexota bacterium
GCAAGTACCCGGCGGCACCAAACAGAACCGCGAGCATACTGAACGGCAGCGTGGCCGGGGCGCGGAAGCGAATCTTGTCACTCAGATTGACGGTCATGGCCAGCACGAGCAGCGTCAGGATGAGATACAGCGGCACAAATACTTCCGAGGTGGCTGAGCGGGAAAGCATAATCGCGCGCAGGTTGACGCTCATCAGGCCCAGCGCAATCAGGGCGACATACGGGCCAAACAACCGCCGCGCCAGCAGGTACAGCAGGGCCAGTGACACCATGCCCCCCCACAATGAAAACAGCCGGTAGCCCAGCAGCCCGTCGCCGGTCAACTGCGTGACCAGCATGTTGCCCAGCGCGTACATTCCGGCCCGCCCGACACCGTCACCGGCATCGTAGTGTACGGCTACATCCCCATCACGCATGAGTTCGGTCATGCGGTTGAATGCCAGTTCGTCGGTGTTGAAGCCGGGCGGCAGTTCGGCGAGGTCCGCGACCCGCAGCACCAGCGCCAACAGCAGCAAAAGTATAGTAAGAAACAGCTCTAGTTGCCGATTCAAGATTTGTCCTCGCCTGCGCGACGCCAACGCATAACATACACGCCGCGCACCCCGTGCTGCGCGGGTGGTGTTCCCCCCGAATATGCCGTGTATTGTAACACGTTACTTCGGTACTGCACGCTGAATCTGGGGCTGAACCGAAAGGCAGGCGTCACTCGACTGGTTCATCTCCGGTGCGCGGGACGATGGTCTCGACGTGGGTGGCTTCCGTCGAGCTGGGATCGTCGTAGGCGGGAATCACCTCGTCGTCGATGTACTGCTCCATACGCGCCAGCGTATAGTACGCTTCGCGGCCTGCCCAGGGCTGCCCGGAGTCGACCAGGTAGCCGGCGGTGTTGATCGACCACCAGTATTCCTCGTCGTTCTCGTCCCAATCGAAGTCGGCCAGGAAAATGGTCGTCATCAGGCCAATCCAGGGCCGCCAGTTTTGCGCCGCGTAACGATACGCGCCGACCAGGTAGGCGGCTTGCTCGCTCTCCGTCACCGCGTGCCAGTGGTAAGGGGAATCTTCGCGGGGGTCAATCGTCCAGCCCACTTCCAACAGCGCGACCTGTTTCTCGGCGTCGCCGTTCTCGACCATGATGCGGCGCATGTCCTCGACATGGCGGAAACACATCCAGCGGTGACCATATTCTTCTTCGGCTTCGTCGGGCGACATCTCCGGCGGCGCTTTGTAACCCGGTGCGTTCAGGCCCAGCACGTCGAAGTAATCGGCAGCCCCGGCGTCGTACATCTGGCGCAGAAAGTCCGTGTCCGGTATGGCTTCTGGCGATAGTGTGCCGGTGGGGGCCAGACCTGCCGAAATGATGATCGCGTCGGGATCGGCAGTCCGGATCGCGTCCGAACACACCTGGAGCACTTTGACGTAGCTAGCGGCGTTGGGGGGAAGGTCAAACCATTCGCGGCTGAGGTTGGGCTCGTTCCAAACCTGGTAGGCCGCGATACGCCCCTGGTAGCGGCTGGCCAGCGTACCACAATAGGTTCCCCATGCCGCCAGGTCAACCGGTGGCTGGGCAGGATCATCCCCAGTGTCAACCAGCGCCCAGTCCGGCGGGCCATCCAGCCGCGCGACGAGCTGCAAGCCCCGGTGTTCGATTTCGTCCACCACCCCGTCCGCACCCTGGTCCAGGTCGTTGGTCCACACCCAGGAGTCCGGGGCGGGCTGAATGTTGGCCCATGAAAAACGCTGCTTGATGTACCCAAAACGCATCAAGCGCACGTTGTCCAGATCAATCGTGCGCGCGGTGGGGTTCCACCACAGGAAAGCGTGGACACCGTAACTGAGCGAGGGGAATGCGGGATCGGTCACGGCGTCGGGGGCAAAGGGATCGTCGTCATCCGACTGTGTTGCCAACAGGATGCCACCGGTCAACAGCGGAACCAGCAGCACGATGCTGCCGATCAGGGTCAGGCGTTGGTGGTGTTGAATCCACGCCAGCAGTTGTTTCACGTGCGTTCTCCAGTGTGTTACGTTGAATACCAGTGTTCCCGGTGCGGGACCGGCGCGCGTCCCTCACCCTCCCGACCCCTGGTCGGCACCCGCGCCAGCGCGGGTGAGCAACCGCAGGTTGCTGAGGGTGAGGGCGGTGGACGCTGTGCAAAAAACCGCCCACCGCCAGGGACCAAACGGGCGGACACACGGCCCGCCCGGTCCTACGTGCTAAGTTTGCGGAGCACGTTCGCTCCGTCGTGCGAAGCCAGCCTACTCGACCTACGGCCCCAGGAAATCGTATGCCGCGATCACGTCATAAGCCGGGGCCGCAGACCAGTCGGGCCGCAGCAGGGAATAGGGCACATTGTCGTTGCTCGCGTCCCAATTGGCCTGCGCGCCGTAGTTCAGGTTCCAGATGAAGGCCAGCCACACAAAGCCCCACTCATCCATCAACCGGATCGCTTCGTCGAAGTACGCGGCTTGCTCCGCCAGGGTGTTATCGAGCGCAAACTCAAATCCCGCTGGCACACCGGCCAACCCTTCTGCGCTGGCCCAGCCGAACTCGGTGATGCACAACGGCGTGCTGCCGCCCGCCTGCTGGATGATGTTGTTGTAGCCATGCAGCGTGCTGTAGAACGACCAGCTATGGTGCGGGTTATCGAATGGTCCTCGGAAGGTCGCCGCCGGGTCATTGGGCACATTGTCATATGGTACGTTCGGCCCGATATTGTACCCGTTGTGATGTGCGCCTACACAGTCCGCATAATTAAGCATCCCGGCATTGACCATCTGTTGCATATAGTCCAGGTCGTCGATGGCAGAACCGTCGCCCCAGGTCGCCGCCGGAGAGAGCGCACCGCTGATCACGATAATGTTCGGATTAAGGGCCTTGATCGTGTCGTAGGACACGCGCAGCAACTCAACATAACGGTCGGCGCTGAGGCCGTAGATCGACGCCCACTCGCGGTCGATGTTCATCTCGTTCCACACTTCGACAGCATGAATTTGACCCGGATAGCGCTGGATCAACTGCGCCAGGAAATTAGCATACACCTGCGGATCGGCGGGCGGGCCAACCTCATCCAGGCGTTGGTTGCCCGGTTCGCGCGCCCAATCCGGCGCGGTCACCACGCTGACCATCACGTTGACCTCATAGGCCCGCGTCAGTTCAAAGGTGACGTCCAACAGCTCCCAGTTATATTGGCCCGGCTGCGGCTCAATGTCTTCCCAGCGAATCTGCTGCTTGATCCATCCCAGGCGCAGCTTTTGAGTGGTTTCGCGCATCCACATCTCGTAAATGTCACGGTTCCCATCCTGGCTGCCTTCGACCTGGATACCCACCTGGAAAGCTGTGTTGTTGATGGGACTGAGCGCGGGAGCGGGTTCAGCCGCTGGCGGCGGTGTGGGCGTAGGGATCGGGGTAGCATCCTGGGCTGGAGGAGCCTGCGGGTCACCACCATCCGGCGCAGCAGAATCGCCTTCGGCAGCTGCGGCGGGTTGTTCGGCCACCATTGCCGCCTCTTCCGCGACGGGTTCAGGAGCAGATTCAACCGGTTCCTCATCCATTTCAACCATCGAGGCGGATGCGCTCTCCGCAACCGGCGCTGCAGCGGCTTCCATGTTATCAGCGACTTCGGCGGACTGATCTGCCGGTGCTGCCGGCGCGATCATGGCCTGTTCTGCCAATGCGGGCAGAGTCGACACGATGCCACTCCGGTCGAGGTCTTCGGTCTCATCGGCGGGCAACCCGGCGGCGCTGACACTGCTGCCCCCGTTGTTATCGTCATTCACCAATCCCGTTGCATAGTAAATTCCGGCAAACGTTAAGGCACCCATCAGCAAGGTAATGCCCAGCCAGGCGATCACAAAGGTGCGAATCTGGCGTTGGTGTGCTACTGCAGATGTTTGCATAATTTTCTAACTCCTTGTTTGAAGTAGTGTGTTTCGATTGTATCGCAGGCCCTGCAGCCCAAAGCTACGGTCGCCCTACGCTAACCTCTTGCGCACGTCACAATACATGCCTGCTTACGGTAAGGTTTGGAGCGTTTCACACGCCGGACAGGTCTGATCGGGCCGCAGGATGGAATAGCCCATGGATATGAGCGGCTCATCAAACGACTCCGCGTCCAGCTTCCAGACAATGAGCAGCCGCACCTGGCCCCCATCCCGGCTCAACTGGATCGCGCTGGCCAGCCATTCGGCCTGCTGCGCCAGAGTCGTATTCTGCGCCCAGGCAAAAGCTTCCGGTAGCGTGCCCAAACCCTCCGGGGTCAGATAACCTAACCGGGTATAACACACCGGGTGACTGTTGCCAAATGCGCTGGCTGCACGGTCGGTTACCGGACCGAGGTAAACCACCGGGCTGTCACCGCGTGGATCGCCGCTGGTAGCGCTTGGAGCTACCGCGCCACTGAGGTACTGCGCACCCACGCAGTCCATATACTCCCCCGCCCCGGCAGTATTCAGCGCAACCAGGAATGCATCGTCATCCCAGACCACGTCGCTGCGGTCCGTGTCCGGCAGTTCGGTCGGGACCACGCTACCGCTGATGACCAGGGTGTTCGGACTGGACGTTTTGATCGCCTGGTAGGAATGCGCCAACAGGAAGGTGTAGCTTTCCGGGCTTAGCGGCCAGGCTTCAGTGGTGTTGACATTACTCCACACCTGGATACCGTCGGCTCCGTTGAGGGCCAACATCCCCAGGTACGAGGCGTAGCCAAACACATAATTTTCCGCATTGTCAGCCGCCAGCAGATCATCCGGATTACCCACCACCGTAAACAGGATTTTGACCGCGCTGCCGTGCGTGGCCTCAATCAGCGGAATCTGGTCCTCAGGGTTCATGCCCGGCGTGTATTCGATACGCACTTCGCGCCACTCGAAGCCGGTTTCATACACCAACCGGCCCGTCGTGGCGGAATTCACATTATAGGTCGTGCCGAACTCAAACGCGCTGCCAGGATCGCCCAACAGCGATGGGTCCAGCGTGGGCAGCGGCTGCGCGGCCAGCGCGGCGTCCACCTCGGCAACCGCGGACGGTTCCGGTTCAGCAGCGGCATCGGATTCAGCGGGCACATCGGCGGCTGCTTCCGCTGGCGCTTCAGCAGTCGTTTCTTCAGGGGCGGACGCAGCTTCTTCGCCGGGTGATTCGTCCCCGGTGGCAGCCTCCGGCTCCTCACCCAACGGCACCTCAGCCGGTGTTGTGTCTTCGCCCAGCGGCACGCCGTCAGGCTCGGACTCTGCTGCACCACCCGCACTATCGACAGCCCCGTCAACCTCATCGACGGCGCTATCCACATCTTCCGCACCTTCAGCTCCATCCGTCACGGCAGCATCTGGCTCATCTGGTTCGGCCAACTCATCGGGCTGGTCAGGCTGATCAGGCGCTGGTTCAACCACGTCATCAACCGCGTCTTCGCCCCCGCCCTCGGCTCCATCTTCGGCCTCATCATCTGCCGGAGCATCCGCATCGCTATCCAGTGGCGCAGTGTCCGTCTCATCCGGCGCGTCAGATTCACCGGGCGCAGGTTCGGCAGCGTCATCACCGGCATCAGCGGCCTCGCCCTCCGAAGCAACATCCGGTGCAGCGTCCGGTTCGTCGTCCATACCAGCAGGTTCATCTTCTTCGCCCACATCCAGAGTCGTCTCAGAAGCGGGGTCTGGGGCGGCGCTCTCACTCATATCCGGCGTCTCGTCCGGCGGCACACTGACCGTCAGCATCGTCATGGCCAGAGGCGCACCATTCAGCCGGGCCTCAAGTAAAACCGCATCCATCCCGGCCTCAACCGTCAACATCACGGGCTGATCAAGCTGACCAGGCACCGGTTCCGACGCTTCGTCCCCGGCCAGCACCACCCATTCCAACATCAGGTCGATCCGTGCTGGATTGGGGCTAACCTGGCTATTGCGATAGTCCACCAGAACGGGCGCCAAATCTGGGGCCACCGACGCTCCCTGGCCCGGACGCGGCAGTAGATCGCGCATGATGATGCCGCCCAAACCATAGCGAGAGGCCACATCTACGCGATACTGCAACGCGGCTGCATCCGTGATCCAGATCGTTGAAAGGTCGTCCCCCCCGGCGGCGGTGTAGCGCATGTACGGCGTCCGGACTGCTTCATCACGCCCAAAGCTAACCTGCGTGCCGTCTGGGTAAGCCAGCCGTGCGGTCACCGTCTGGCCGGGTTCTACTTCACCCGGCGGATCAACCTCAATCTCCAGACCAAACAACGACGCATTGATGTCCCCCGCCAGTGGCACCAATTCGCCCTGGTCGGCCACGCTGAGCGCACTGAAGCTCGCGACCAGCTTGCGGCGCTCGACCTGCGTCAGCGCCCAGGTCAGGACCTGGTCGGCTGCCCCCCCGGGCCCATACGCCGCCGGATCAAGCGGCATG
This sequence comes from Chloroflexota bacterium, assembly GCA_010092855.1. GTDB lineage: Bacteria > Chloroflexota > Anaerolineae > Aggregatilineales > Aggregatilineaceae > TC-15. The sequence continues at coordinate 6,379 of JAADYV010000622.1, forward strand.
GCGATGATCACCTCGTCGGCAGCATGTCCAATCGCGGCCCAATCGTAGCCGCCGCTGGTGCACACGCCGGTGCCATCACACACGGGTGCAGGCAGCACCACGGCTAACGTGCGATCCACAAGGTGCAGCTTATGCGCCAGGTCGGTGATAAAGGCAGTATACGGCGCGCGCAGTTCAGACGGCAGCCCTCGATAGTCGATCACCACACCGCTGTATGCCAGCCCGGTGGATTCCGTGCCAAGAGGATCGGGGCTTGCACCAGGTTGTTGGGCGAAGGCCGCGATCTGAAGGGCGTGCACTTCGCGCACAGCAGGATCGTTCAGAATGCGGCGCAGCACGCTCACATCGACCACCAGCCCATTGTCCACGTAATTCTGGATGAGCACCTGCGTATCGGGCGCGGGCTGAAAGTTGGCACGCGGCTTGATATAGAGTTCGCCTTCTGACGTGGGCCAGATATCGCCCATCAACACGCGCACGTCGTTAATCCCGGCAAAATTCTCCCGAACGAACACCTGATCGGAAGCCAGCGTGACACCCACCGTGCGCTCAGCCAGGGCAGGCCGGAAGGCGGCCACGCAGCGCGGCAGTTGCGCTACGGTGGCTACCAGCCCGGCTGCTGATGGCGCAGCAGGCAAGAACTCCCACTGGTCTGTGTCTGCATTCCAGGCGTAAAGCGCGGGCTGTTCACGCACCGTTGTCCCTTCGGCAGGCGGGTCAACCGTTACCGCCAGCGTGATATGACCGGGCGGTGTGCCGTCCTGGGCAAAGCTGTAGACCTTGCTGGCCCACGCGCCCGGAATGGCGGGCGGCAATCCGACCGAGCAATGCCAGCCCTCAGCCGGCGTTTCGCCCGCGATGTACGCCTCACTGGAGAGCGCTACCACCTGCACGCGGTAATCCTGGCCCAGATCGTTCAGGGCGAGTTCCAGCGCCATTCCCTCGACCTCGGCGCGCGTCGATTCGGCGCTGAAGGAAACCAGCTCAGGCTCAGGCGTGTTGTCATCGCCGTTCACCGCGTCGTCGAGTTCATCGAGCAGCGAAAAGGGCGGCAAAAACAGGGCCAGGGCGACCAACGCGACCACGACCACTCCAATGCTCAAGGCTCCGAGCAGGCACCCACCCCGGCGGCGCGGGCGAAGACCAGTTTGGCGGCGGCTACCCTGGCGGCGGCGCTGCTCTTCAGGAAACTCGGAAAAGGTGCCCGTGCTGCGCGTCGAGGTGCGCGCGAGGTCCGCTTGAATCCGCCGCTTGACAGTGGGTTTGACCCGGGGATGCTCGTCCGTGCGCCGAGTTGGACCCTCATCGGGCTGGCGAACTGGACGCTCGTCGGTAGGGGGATTGGAACTCATAACTGGTGCCTCCGAAAAGATCGCAAGACGGACCGGGTGCTGGGGGCCAGGATGCGGTACAGGGGCGTCTCGTCCTACGCCCCTGCATACAGGCCGCACAACATTCTGCCCGTCCTGCGGAATAGTCTCACGTGCAAAAAAAACTTAGCGCACCCCGGCCAGCGCATCACACGCCGGACAACTGCCGCCGGGCCGCACAATCGCATACCCGGCCATCGGGTCGGCGCCATAATTGGTAAAATCCACGTTCCAGATGATGACCAGCCGCACGCGCCCGCTGCTGCGCGCCAGGTTAACAGCCTGGGCCAGCCACGCCGCCTGTTCCGAAACGCTGGTATCCGCCCCCCACGCAAACGATCCCGGCAGCGGACCGAAGCCTTCCGGCGAGAGATAACCCAGTTCGGTGAAGCACACCGGCACTGCGCCGCCAAAGGCATTATAGTATGTGTTGACCATGCCCCAGAAATAGCGGGTGTAGTATTCGCTGCGCGGGTCGCCGTAGGTCTGGTTGGGGCCGACGATGCCTTCGTTGTAGTGCGCGCCGATGCAGTCCATGTAGCGCGCGGCCCCCGCTGCCGCCATGCCCTGGATGTAGCGGTCGTCGTTCCACACCGCCGCCGACCCAAACGCGCCTTCCGCGCCGGTGGGAGCCGGAGCCCCGCTAATCACGGCCACGTTGGGGTTGGCGCTCTTGATGGCGTTGTAGGCCTGGGCCAGCAGTTCAGTGTAGCGCGCGGGGTCGATCTGGCCGTTGGGCCATTCGCGGTCAATGTTCATCTCGTTCCAGACTTCAATGGCGTCCGGACCCAGCGCCGCGACCTCGCCCACAAAGCGCGCATAGTCGGCAAAATAGCCGGGGTTGTTGAGTTCGTTCGGGTCGCCTACGATACCCAGCAGAATCTTAAAACCGTTGGCGTGTGCCTGGTCGATGGCACCAGCGGCGATGCTGCCCGGCGCGCCCATTGTGAAGCGAATCTGGCGCTTGGCCCAGGTCATGCCGGCATAGGCCATCAGGTCGGGGTAAGCGAAGCTGTCAACGTGGCCGCCATAACCGAACCCGGTCAGGCCCGGCCCACCGGCGACCGGAGCTGGGACAAACGCGGTGCCGGTGGTGCTGTCGTCGGCAGCGGCGTCATCGCCAGCGGGCGGCGCAATCTGGTCCACAATGGTGGTGGTCACTGGCAGGTCGCTGAGATAGCCATTGTCCAGCCGCACAAATTCCCAGAAAACCCAGCCGTCCTGGCCGTTCACATTCACAAATACCCAGTCGATGGTCGCGTTGCGGCCTGCGGCCACCAGTGGCGTACTGGCAGCCAGCCCGGTGATGATGCGGTAGCTGGTGCCAGGGCCGGTGCGCATGTTGACGGCGGCGGTTGTCGCACCAGAGACGCCGGTCCCATCCGCCGGTGCGTCACCGTCAGGCGCAGGCACGGGCGCATCATCGGGGGCCGGAGACGGGTTGTCATCAATCGGCGTGCCCAGGTCGGCGGGCGCTTCACGGAACGGCAGCGCCGCCACGTCCAGGTCGGGGCGGACATCCAGGTAGGCGGTTGCCACCCACCCGGCCTGGCCATCGGATGTCTCGCCATAGACCCATTGGGCGTTTTGTCCCAGCAGGGTCAGGGCGGTGCCACGCGACAGGCGCGCGATAATGGCATAAGCACTGCCCGGCCCGTGCCGCATGTTTAAGAGATCGGGTACAACCGTTGCGTCCGGGCCTTGTGCGCTCCCGATTTCGGGTTCGATTACCGGCAGCCCCAGGGTGAGCACCAACACCGCTATGATTCCCAACGCCATCCATCGACTGTGCATCGATCAGCCTCCATAAACCATGATTGCGATAGTATTTATTGTGATAAAGACACTTGCCGAACGAATCGCGGGTAGTGTAGCACGCTGGATCGCCTTGTGCAACACCGGTCAGCCAGGCGCACGGCAGCCGGTGGGCGGCAAGACTCGTGCAGGGGGACAATCGGAACCCCAGCGTCGGGCGCTACGTCTGGAAAACAGGTATTATGTAGGCGTCGGGCACAGGGAGTACGTATGGGCAGCAAAAGCAGCTAGTGGTTCCCGATCGTGGCGCTGACCCTGGCGCTGGATCGCGCCAATCGCCTGCTGGACAGCGCCAGCAGTGCACACGCAATGCACAGAACGCGCCCGCCCTGCTCTTTGTTAACTGAGTCATCACAAGATAGTCGGTCATTATTCAACGAGGAGAACTTTGATGCTGCACAAACGCTTTTTCCCGGCTGTAGTCATCCTGGCGCTGGTGCTTGCGCCGGTGCTCGCCTTGCCGCTGACGACCTTTGCGCAAAACGGCGGGCTGCCGCTGACCGAACATTTCCAGACAGTTGACGGCCTGTATTCGTTCAACTACCCGGCGGAGTGGGCGGTCAGCGCCAACGGGCCGCTGATCACGCTGGCTAGCAGCGAGGACGCGCTTGCTGCCGGATCGGACATTGGCTCCGGCCAGATGCGCGCGGCGCTGTTTGTGGCGCACATCACCGATCCGCCGCTGAACCTGAGTCCCGATGCCACCGTTTACGATGCGATGGAAGGCATTCTCGCCATTCAGGACGTGCCCACTTGCCAGCCGTTCACTGCGCCGCAGCTTGCTCCGTTTTCCGGACGAACAATCATCTACGCCACCCAAAACTGCTCCCTGCGTGACAACATCTCGGTCATCATCCAGCTTGACGATGGCTACATCGGTTTTGTCGCCGGGACCACGTACCGCAATGAGATGAGCGACTATGAGGCCACGCTGCTGAACGTAGCTGAATCGTTCCGGTTGGGCGGCCCTGAAGAAAGCACACCCACCAACCAGAGCAGCGCGCTCACTGCCGACATGAGCCTGGTGGCGGCCAGCATTACCGCCGAGGATGGGTCCTTTAGCTTCCGGTACCCGCCCGACTGGTTGGCGGAAGAAGGCGGTAACCTGCTGTTTGGCATTACGGATGGCCCGGAATCCTTCTGGCCAACGCCGCCCCCGGACCAACTGGCGATTCTGCTTTCAATCTTCCGCCCGGATGACATTCCACCGGCATTCCAGGTGACTCCCGCCAGCATGGTGCTGTGGCTGGGTGAAGAAGGGTTGAGCGGGTTCATGTTCAGCGAGCCAGAGTCCTTCATCTTGAACGGGCGTGATGCGGCGCGCACCGAGCTGGACACCACCATGCTCGATGTGGTGTACCTGGCGATCCGGTTGGACGGCGGCGGGTACGGCACGATCCAGGCGCTGGCCGGTCCCGGCGAACTGGCCGCCATCGAGCCGCGCCTGTATGCGATGTTGGCCAGCATCGCCTATGGCACCACGCCCGCCGGGGATGTTGGCTCGACCGGGCAACCGGACACCAACGTCTTGCCCGACAGCGACAGTATGCCCGGCGCGTCAAATATCTTCACCAGCCCGAATGGGGACTATGAGTTTTCGGTGCCGGAGAACTGGGTGATCGGCACGGAAGTGGTGGAAGGCTATGAACTGGTGGTGATGACCACTGACGGCAACTTTGTGCTGGGGCCACCGGCACCAGGCCGCCCCTATGTGCTCTTCGAGCGCAGTTCGATCAGCCGCCTGACGGACCAGGCTCCGCTGCTGGATGGGCGGGACCCGGTGCGCGCGCTGGAATACCTGAACGCTAACACGGACACGACCTTCGGCACGGTGTTGCCCATGACCATCGGGGATAGCGCTGCCGCCACCACAACCTCCTCCCTGGATGGCTTCGACAATACCGCCGTGCTGATGATGCTCAACGAAGATGCCTACATCTACGCCAATGTCGCGGCTGCACCCGGCGAGATGGATGCGGTGTTGGAAGTCGTGCAGGAGGTCATGCTGTCCGCGCGGCTGGCCGGTGATGGCGTCGAGGTCAGCGCGCTGGCGCTCGATGTGCCGCTGACCCAAACGTACACTGCGCCGGATGGCAGCTTTTCGCTCAATTTCCCGGCGGGGTGGACGCTGGACAATGGCGAGGGGCTGCCGGTGCTGGTGGGCAGCATCGCGTCGCCCAACGATACGCGCATCCTGGTATCGCTGTCGTCGCAGCCCGGCCAAACGCTGGACGCCCAGCTTGCCTCGTCGCTGGCTACATTGGGCAGCGGCATGGTGTCGGACGGCATTTTCCACTTCACGGTCAATGGGCGGCCTGGTGCGCGCATCGGAGTCGTCAGCACCCTGCTGCCGGGCATGGGCCTGACCACTGTCCGCCTGGACATGGGCAACGACCAGTTCTTCAGCATGTTGATCGCGCTCGCGCCGTTTGATCACCCCGACTTCTACCCGACGCTGTACGCCATCCTGGGCACGGTCCAGGTCGCGCCGTAGGCTCAACCCACGTTTGCCAGGCCGGGGATGTGTGAGCAGTGCATCCCCGGC
>JAADYV010000623.1 GCA_010092855.1 Chloroflexota bacterium
GACGCGGGGCGAGGATACGTTCGCCCCTTTTTTGCTGCCTGTGGGCGATCTGTTGGGGAATCAGCCGGGGAAGCTGCCATCCGAGCGGGTTTTGTGCAGCCGCCCCTTGATCACGCGCAGCGCCAGCCGCCCAGACTCGTGGGTCATCGGCACGGCGAGCACGGCCCCGCATTCCGGGCAGGCCAGGTTGGGGACATCGTCTTTGGTGGCGCAGTCGTCGGCGAGCGCGGCCAGTTCGGGTGGTTCGAGGATACGGTCGAGGTACATCCGCAGCAGCGCGCCGGGGCCGTCCTTCTGGTAGAGCAGGACCGGCGCATTGCACCCCGCACAGCGAATCACATAGAACTTGCTGCCCCCGCTGCCCCTGATTGATTTGTCCTTGCGTTTCTTGCGACTCATGCGGTAGGTCCTTCCCATGTTTGTCGGTAAAATTCTCGTAGCTTTCTGCTGGCCTGGTTATCTGTGGCGGGAAGGCGCTGCACCTCATGCGCTGCGGGGCTCAAGTCGCTTCGCTACTGAAAACCGCGCAGCTACAGGGGGGCAAGTCTACTCAAGTGACTCCGGCGTTGGAAAGCTTCGGCGCTGTGAGCATCAGAGAGTGAGGATGGTCAACAGCGAAGAGTCCCTTCAGTGGACTTTTTTCCGACGTAGCCTGTCGGCTTTGAGCCACAGGCGGCGGCGCGTCACATGGCGCGTTCTCTGAGAACAGATACTTACCGGCTTGTGGGCAATGTTCAGCCCGCGTTACCCGACAGCGGGCACGATATAGTCCGCGACCAGGTTGAAGTCGCACAACATGCGATTGTCGCTGAACTGTTTGGGTACGTTCTTGACATCCCCCGTCACCGCCACCACCAGGTCCAGGTCGGGCACGATATAGATGTAATTCCCGCCGTAGCCGACCGCCATCGCGCTGGCGAAAGACCCTTGATCCCGCAGCCACCACAGGTAGCCATAGCTTAAGTCGCAGGACCCGGCGCTGTCGGCCTGGGCCGGGGTGTGCCGAGTGGTCATCGCCTCGACCCAGGTCGCGGGCAAGATATCGGTCCCGTCCCAGCGGCCATTGTTCAGCGCCAGGAAACCCAGTTTGGCCATGCCGCGCGCCGTGAGCGAGAGTTCCGCCCCGCCGATATTGATCCCCTGCGGGTCAGTGGCCCAGGTGCGGCGCTCAATGCCCAGCGGCGTGAAGAGGTACAGGTCCGCATACGCCAGCAGCGACATGCCGGTCACTTCCTGCACGATAGCGGCCACGAGCTGCGTATCGCCGGTGCTGTAGTTGAAGAAAGTGCCTGGCGGGTGCGCAACCGGTCGGTCGAGGATGAAGTCCAGCCAGTTGCCGCTGGCGAACATCTGCAGCGTGGTGCCCTTCCATTCCGCCCAATCCAGCCCGGAGCGCATGGTGAGCAGGTCCGCGAGGCGAATGTCGCGCCGGGGATCGTTGCCGGTCAGGAGGGTGGGCAGCAGCGCGCCCAGCGGTTCATCCACGCCGGACAGGTCCCCGGTCAGGATCGCAACTCCCGTCAGCAGCGAGGTGACGCTCTTGGTCGCCGACTTGACGTTGTGCAGGACGTCCGGCCCGTAACCATCGGCGTAGCGTTCGAAGACCAGGTGACCGCCGCGCACCACCAGCAGGCTGGTCAGGCTGGGGAACGCGGTCGTCATGTATTCGTGCGCGTGTGCGAGCTGGCCCGCGTCCATGCCGTGCGCGTCCGGGGACGCCGTGCGCCAGCCAGTGGTTGGCCAATAGTCGCGCGAAAGGGTGGTGTGGTTCATGATGCTCCTCTGGTGATAGCGGTCAGCGGGTGAGCATCGATAACCTGCATTTCCTGATACCTGCCTCGCTGATACACGGAAAGGTGTGCACCGTGAGTCTAACGAATGACTGCCAGAAGCTGCAACCCGCGACCGGCGCGGTCGCGTTTGGGACAGGGTAATACCCGTGTGAGCCGAACGAACCGCCAGAGGGCCGGGGGCGTGGTGGTGCCGGACAGGGCACGGCCCGATCCCGCCGTAGATTCCGGGTTCTACGCGCTCATCCAACCCTTAACATTGACCCAAAATTAACGTGCGCCAGATGAGCGCCGGATAAAAAAACACTGTCAAAAGCTATCAAGCGCCCAGCCTGAGAGGTTTTGGGAGGCGGATTTGTGTATAAAGTGTGACAAGAAACACAAGCACGGTGCATCCGCTGATGACACACCCAACCCCTTACATGCACTGCGCGCCAGACAACTCTCGATAGTGTAATAACTCGCGCACACGCTGCGCATAAACAGGAGACAGGAACATGGATATCACTCGTAACTGGCGTTTGAAGACTTCTCGCAGCCAACTGCTGGCCACTCGCTGCCCCGCTACCGGCGACCTGTTGCTGCCGGGGACCGGTGCCGCCAACAGCACCGCCGAACGCTACACTTTCGAAACCGTCGAGCAGCCGGTTGCGTATGCGGCTGAGACCGATTACGCCAAAGCCGCGCGCTAATACCAGGACGCTATTGTCATGAGCGCACAAGAACAAACCCCCTACCAGCAGCGCGTCCAGCACCAACTGGCCTATTGGGACCAGTTCCGCCAGGCCCAGCCCGTCGAAGAGGGCGGAGTCGAGATGGTGCCGCTGGCAGGCACAGGCACGATCTACAGCTTCACGACCGTCACCGCGCCGCCGGAACACTTCGCGCCTTATGCGCCGTATATGATGGCGCTGGTGCAGTTGGACGAAGGCCCGCTGGTCACCGCCCAGCTTACTGACGTCGACGGCCCGGTCGAGATCGGGATGCGCGTCGAGATGGTCATCCGCCGCCAGCGTACCGACGGCGAGCGCGGCATCATCATCTACGGGCCCAAGTTCCGGCCCCTGCTGCGGCCCGAGTAACGGCGCGGCTAGCGAAACAGCGCGACCAGAACAACGACATTATCGCGCCAGCCAACCGAAAAACCCGGCACTCTGGTGCCACACTGCCCACCCCGCGTTCCTCGCCTCCCTGGGACGCGGGGCAGTTTTTTTCCTCACCACCGCAGCCCTCAAAATCTGGCGCGCCAAGGCTAACGGCTGGATGGCGCGGCGCGCCGTCCAGCGGGGTCC
>JAADYV010000126.1 GCA_010092855.1 Chloroflexota bacterium
GGCCCCCAGGCCGGGATCATCATCGGGCGCGCAGACCTGATCGATACCCTGAAACAGCATCCGCTGGCGCGCGCGGTTCGCGCCGATAAGTTGTGCCTGGCCGGGCTGTCGGCCACGCTGGATCACTACCGCAAGGGCGAAGCGCTGGACAAAGTTCCCGTGTGGCGCATGATCAGTCTGCCGCTCGACGACATTCGATCCCGTGCAGAAGTGTGGGCGGCTGCGGTGGGCGGTGACATTCTCGCCAGCGAGTCGACGGTAGGCGGGGGCAGCCTGCCGGGTGAAACGCTGTCGACGTGGACACTCGCGCCGCGCGTGGACCAGCCGAATGCCGCCGCAGCACAATTGCGTGCCTGCGATCCGCCCGTGATCGCGCGCGTGGCACAAGACCGGCTGCTGCTCGATCCGCGCACGGTGCTGCCCGGCCAGGATGAGGTTTTGCTGGCGGCGGTCAGCACATTGCAGACAACTTGAGGAGGGGAGTATGGAACTCGAAGTTATCTCACGTCAACCGTCAGGCACAGCCAGACCGACACCGCTGCTATTTGTGCACGGCATGTGGCATGGCGCGTGGATTTGGGAGGAGCACTTTTTCCCTTATTTCGTGGAACGCGGCTATGCGGTCCATGCCTTGAGCCTGCGTGGACACGGGAATAGCGAAGGCTCAAAGAATATTCGCTGGCACCGCATCGGCAGTTATGTGCAGGACGTGGCCCAGGTTGCATCCACGCTAGATACACCTCCGGTGATTATCGGGCATTCGATGGGGGGCTATGTCACACAGAAATACCTGGAAAACCACCCTGCCGCCGCGGGGGTACTTCTCGCTTCGGCCCCGCCAGGACACGGCGTTTGGCAAGCCACATTCCGCGCGCTGGCCAAACATCCGCTGGCAGTGCTGCGTGTTAACCTGACTTTCAGTATGCGTCCCCTGGTTGCCACGCCGGAACGCTATCGTTGGGTGTTCTTCACCCCGGATTTCCCAGAAGATACGCTGCGCAGATATCATGCGCAGATTAACAACGAGTCCATCGTCGCGTTTTTAGGCTTGTTGGGCTTAAGCCGGCTGCACCCCAGGCGGGTGAAGGTGCCCATGCTGGTGACCGGGGCGGAACAGGACACCCTGTTTTCGACGGCAGAGATTGAGGGCACAGCGCGCGCGTATGGCACCAGCGCCGAAATATTTCCCAACGTCGGGCACAACATGATGTTGGATACCGGCTGGCAGGCGGTGGGGGAGCGCATCGCGTCCTGGTTGGATGAACAAGAACTATAGAAACGAGTGTAGAACGCTATGCACGTAGTTGGCACTGCAGGGCACGTTGATCACGGCAAATCCACATTGACGCAAGCCCTAACCGGCATCAATCCCGATCGCTGGGAAGAAGAACAGGCCCGCCAGATGACGATTGATATCGGCTTCGCGTGGCTGGACCTTCCGAATGGCGAACGCATCGGAATCGTGGATGTGCCCGGCCATCGCGACTTCATCGAGAATATGCTGGCCGGTGTGGGCGGCATCGATGCTGCAATTCTGGTCATCGCCGCCGACGAGGGCGTCATGCCCCAGACGCGCGAGCATCTGGCCATCCTGGACCTGCTGGCCGTGCCTACCGGCCTGATTGCGCTGACCAAAACTGATTTGGTCGATGATCCAGACTGGCTGGAGCTGGTCCAACTCGACATCATGGAAGTCGTGCAGGATACGATCTTCGAAGGCCAGCCGATTGTACCCGTTTCCGCACATACCGGCGCAGGATTGGACGAGTTGGTAGCGGCACTGACCGACCTGCTGGAACACCAACCGCCGCGCACCGACCTGGGTAACCCACGCCTGCCGATTGACCGTGTCTTCACCATCAGCGGCTTTGGGGTGGTGGTCACAGGTACGCTGCAAGACGGCACTCTCTCGGTCGGGCAGGAAGTGGATATCCAGCCAGCAAATGTCCAGGCGCGCATCCGGGGGCTGCAATCGCACGAAGAAAGTGTCGAGTGCGCGGGACCTGGCCGTCGTGTCGCCGTGAATCTGCGCGGTGTCGAAAAAGCAGAGTTGGCACGCGGTCACGTCCTGGGGCTACCGGGCGCATGGCACCCCACCACGCTGGTGGATGCCTGGCTGCGCTATCTGCCTGCCGCCCAGCGTCCCCTGGAACACAACGACCCGGTCAAGTTGTTCGCCGGATCGGCAGAGATCATGGGCCGGGTGCGGCTGCTGGATAAGGAAATCGTGCTACCCGGCGAAGAAGGCTGGATTCAAATCCGGCTGGAAGATCCGCTGGTGGCCGCGCATGGGGATCGCTACATCATCCGCCGACCCTCCCCACCGGAGACCATAGGCGGCGGCGTGATCCTCGACACTGCGCCGGGCCGCCGCTGGAAGCGCTTTCGGCCCGACGTGATCGCGCGCTTCGAGACGCTGCTGGGCGGTGATACGCTCGACATCGCGCTGCTGGAGCTGGCCAACACGCGCCGCCCGGTCCGAATCAGCGACCTGGACCTGGACGAGACCAGCCTCGATCATGCCATGAGTGCCGGACACCTGCTGGCGCTGCGGGACGGGTGGGTGATTCACAGCCAGAGTTGGGCGCAGATCGCGGACCGGACGACGCAAACATTAGCGCAGTTCCACGCCGGCGAGCCACTACGGTTAGGGATGCCCGCCGAAACGCTGCGCAACCGGCTGCGACTGGACCCAGCCCCTTTCGAACTGGTGCTGGATGGGTTGGCGGAGGAAAACCTCGTCGTGATCGAGGGCAGCGGCACGCTGCGCCTGCCAGATCATGCAGTCCGGTTTAGCGCGGCGCAAGAAGCTGCCCTGCGCAAACTGTGGCAAGCCATCGACGAGAGTCCCTACACGCCGCCCACCGTCGCGCAAGCACAGGAACTGGTAGGCGAAGGGGTGCTGCAATACCTGCTCGAACGCGGCGAATTGATGCGCATCAGCACCGAAATATTCCTGACACCCAATGTACTACGCGAATGGATAGACTTTGCGCGAGACACTCTGAAAAGCAACCAGCCGCTGACGGTGGCCGCGCTGCGCGATCACTTTGGCACCACGCGCCGTTATGCGCTGGACTTTCCCGAACGGCTGGACGCGCTGGCCATCACCCGCCGCAGAGGTGATGAGCGGGTGCGTGGTAGCGGCGATTGGGATCGGCTGCTCTAGCCGAAGACCATCCAATACGCTATATTCTAGCCATATCATCCACCAATACGGGGGTGTATGAGTCCCGGTGGGCTTCCCGGTCTTCAAAACCGGTGGCGGGTCGCACAGCGCGGGCCGCGGTGGGTTCGACTCCCATACACTCCCGCCAGCTAATACCAGCGCCGCGATCGTTTGACATCCCGGCGCTGTTCCATTTCCGCTGCAAAAAGCGCTCCAGTTATTCCTCGTCGTCATCCTTGTTGTTGCGCCGCGTCAAGGACAGGAATCCGCTCACCGAGCCGAACGGCCCCGGCAGCAGTTCCGGGTCTTTGTGATCTTCCCAGTTGCCGCTGTGGCGCTTGATGTCCCACTGCTCCCAGTTTTTGTGCGCAGCAACGAGGAACGCCTCCAGTTCATCTGGTTCTTCGGCGACCAGTGCATCGCGCAGTTGGTCCAACAAGCCGATCAAACCCTCCAGGTGGCGCACCACGTTATCGCGGTTGAGCGTGAACAACGCCTGCATGTCCTCGGCTTTCTGGAATCGCATGGTTTGTGCCGCCAGCGCCATCGTCGGGTTAATCATACGCCGGAATTCCATCCAGGCATCGGCGTTTTGCAGCATAAAGAACTGCGCCACACCCAGCAAAGCGGGAAGCTGCTCTGTTGCCGCAATCAGGCCATCATGCTCCACCGGGTCCATAAAGCGCACCGTGCCGCCCATCAGCCGGATCACGTCTTCGGCCAGCGCAATCGCTTCGCTGGGGCAGTCGGCGGCGGGAGCCACCATGAACTCGGCCTTCTCGAACAGGTCGGCGCGGGCGTCTTCGGGGGCGTTGCCACCGTGATACAGCCCGTTCACATTAACCACCGGCGTAATACCCACCATGTACGCCAGCGGTTCGCCCTGGCTGTTGGAAGGCAAATGCCGTCCTGCCCACTCAATGGCCGGTCCTTTTAATAACGAGGTGTCGAGGATCACCGCGCCGGGTTTGATTTCTGGCCCCAGGCGCGTGTACATTTCTTCCAGCGCGCCAAAGGGAACATTCATCAAGATCAAGTCGGCGTTGGCCGTGACCTTGAGCAGTTGCCGGTGGAAGTCGTCCACTGCGCCAACCTGTTTGGCGGCCTTCATCGCCTGGGACTGCGGGTCGCTGCCATAAATGGTAAAGCTGTGTTCGGCTTTGGGCTGCTTTTCATAAGTCTTGAGCGCCAGCCCAAAGGAGGTCCCCAGGCGGTCCAGTCCAAGAATCGCTACATTAACATGCATCGTGGTTGTCCTTTGTTCGTAGTCGGGTGTTCTACAGTGATCTACACCGCGCCAACGCTAGCGGTTTAAGTCCGACGGAGAAAGTCGTCTCGATTCGCCGCGTCAGTTCTGGTTATCCACAATCTGCAGCGCGCACAGCAGCCGGTCCGTCTCTGTCTGCGGCGGAGCAATAAGCGCCTCCTGGTGACGACGGATCAACTCGACAGCCAGCGGGGGACCACCGGCAGCAGCCACCATCTCCGCGCCCCAGGCCGGGTGCTGCACGCTGACAGCAAACGGTCGCCGCCAGGATTGTGCCAGTCCGCTGCCCCAGCGCCAGTACAGGGCCGGGAAAAATGCCTTGACCAGCACCACCAGCACCTTCTCCCACAGCCAGAACCGCGTGCGGATTTTGCCAACATCATGCAGCAGCGCCGCCACCAGCACGTCCGGATGGGTATACCCGGCCTGCAACACGCCGCGCAGCACGCGCAGGCTGTGCTGGCGTTCGGAGCGCCGCATCTGGCAATAGAGCGCGAACAGGTCTGGCGTCAGGTATTGGGCTGCCTCGGCATCTTCCACCGGGCGCAGCCAGGCTCCCAACGCCCGTAAGCCCTGCTGCAACCGGTACCGGGCGCTCATCTGGCCTACAATCCTACTCCAACGATGAGATTGAACAGGAACGACAGTGGCGGCCCCAGGATCAGCCATAGCGGGCTGACACGTCCCATCGCGCCCAGGATTACCAGCAGCATCAAAATCAGCGTGGTTTCCCGCTCATAGCGACTCATGGCGGCGCTTTGCTCGCGCGGTAGCAGTCCAACAGCGATCTTGTAGCCGTCCAGTGGAGCCAGTGGAATCAGGTTGAACAGGAACAGCACCAGGTTAAAGAGCACGATGGTGCCCACCAGGGTGTAGACGAAGTCGCCCACGACATCGCCGGCCAGCAGCACGCGCAGCACCACGCCCACCGCAATCGCCAGTAGCAGGTTGGTCAGCGGCCCGGCAATCGACACGATCACCAACCCGCGTTTTTCGTTGGGATAGAACGCCGCCGGGTTCACGGGCACCGGTTTGGCCCACCCAAACCCGGCAAATAGCGCCAGAAAGATACCAATCGGCTCTAAGTGCGCGCGTGGATCAAATGTCAGGCGGCCCTGGTAGTAGGCCGTATTGTCGCCCAGCCGGTACGCGCTCCAGGCATGGGCCCACTCGTGAATGGTGAACCCAACCACCAACCCAATCACGCGCCCCAGCAATATCGGAATCGTAAAACCAAACAATGGTCGCCTCCGAGAGTTCTCGCAATGTGCATTAAAGATTAGGGGGTCCGTCGGGGTTTGCCAAATTATCATAGGCAACGTTAACAGAAGGGGGAGCACATCGCCAGACATGCTCCCCACAATTGACAGGACTGGACCAGCCAGCAGAATCAAAACGACTGGGATTTGCTAACGTGCCCCAGGTCCACCCGTTGAACGGTGCGCAAGCCAGGGATTTCGGCCAGCAGCACCACGATCAACATACTCAACACACCCAACACATACGACAGCGGGCGCATCACGTTCACCTGGCCGAAGTAGTCCAGCGCATAGGCCCCGTTGAGGTAGTACCCGGCCTCGCGTCCAATGGGAATGCCGATCAGCGCGCCAATAGCCACCATCAGCAGCAGCTCCAGCGTTACCACCAACGCGATCTCGCTGGGCCTGGAACCCAGCGCTCGCAGCACGGCGAGTTCCTGGCGGCGCTCGCGCAGGCTACCATCGACGGTGTTGAACAGCACTGCCAGCGTCAGGATGAAGCCAAAGCTGCCAAAGACAATGATGCCCACGCGGAAATACTGCAAGTAGTAATCCAGGTCCGCTTTGGCATCTGACACCGACTCAACGGCATACATCCCAGATAGGCCCAGCATCGCGTCCCGCACATCATCCGGGTCGCCATCTTGCACACGCACAAGGGTCGTATTCGCCACGAAAACCCCGGTCCCAGACCACTCCATCACCAGGCTACGCGGCACCAGGACCGGGCTGCCGACCGTGTAGTGTACGATGCCCTGAATCGTCGTCTCATACCGGGCATTGAAAGCGGGGAGGACAAGTACCACTGTATCGCCCACGTCCACGCCCAACACACGCTGCACATTGTGCCCGATCCACACGCCGTCGGTGTTGGAAAAGGCTTCCTCGCCTTCCAGCGTCTCCAGGTCGAAGAATGGATCGCGTTCGTCCATCGCAATCGCCACTGTATCGAAGATTTCACCGTCCGGGCGCTCGATGGTCACTGGACCCATCAACGCGGCCTGCACGTCGACCGCAGCGCCTGTCTCGGCTGCGGCGATTTCCTGCACCCGCTGCTCCAGGGCGGTGTCACTCTGAAAGCTGCTCATATCCACGCGCAAGTCGTAGTCCAGAATGGCGTTGTAGGTGGCGAAATTGACCTGCATCGAGTCCCACATGGCGACCGCAGAGAAGATCATCAGCGCTCCCGCGACCACGCCCAACGCCGTACCCACCGAACGTCCCGGCAGCGCAGGATGCCGCGCACCGCCCGGCGCAGCACCGGCGGCAGAAAGCGCAGTCGCAGTTGGCTGATGGCGTTAGGCGTCTTGGGCGTTGCAGGACGCAGCGCCACGCCAGGCGGAGTCCTGGACTGCACCCAGGCCGGATATGCACCAGCCACCGTCGAGCCTGCTGCGACGATCACGAAGCCCAGCAACAGAAACGGAATCTGCGGCGTGTTCACAAAGCCGGGCAGCGTACCCCCCGCCAGATAGTGCAGAAAGGTGTTCATGACCCAAAACGAGTTCAGGTAACCCAGAATGCTGCCCACCAGGCCGCCGGTGATGCCGATGAACGCCCCGAAGGTGAGGTAGTGCAGCATCAACTCGCGGCGCGTGACGCCCATCGCACGCAGGGTACCAATCCGCTGTCGTTCCGATTCGACCAGCCGCGCCAGTAACACACCGGTGATGATGGTCGAGCCAAGCAGGAATACACCTGAATAGAAGCGCATCAGGGGGAAAACCCCGTTGATGTTGGCATCGATCACGCCACCGCTGGCGGTTTGCTTCCGCGCGAAAACCTGGGCATTTGTGCCGTCGAACAGCGCGTTTAAGTGCTCGCGTACATCGTCGGCCCCGGCTTTGGGTTCGGTGCTGGATTCGCCGGGCAGGTGTACCACCACGTCGTTGATCTGGCCGTTTTCGACCCCGGATTGTCCCGCCAGCCAGGAATAGCGTACCCAGGCCACGCCGAAGGACGAGAGCGCGGGAAACGGCGAAGTCGAATTCCTGCCGGCCACCAGGTATTCCGGGTTGAAGACCAGCCCAGCAACAGTCATGGTGAGCATCTGATCGTTGACGCGCACGCGCAGTTCGTCGCCGGGCTCGATCTCGTTCCAGTCGGCGAACGACTTAAGCAGCAGCAACTCATCCGGCCCCTGGATCGTGCGCCCGTCGGTGATGTCGTTCTGGTTGACGGATGGTTCACGGTCATCCGGTACCGAGATCAAGCGCAGGCTGACCGGGTAATCCTGGTCGGCGTCAAGTTGTACGCCGCCCTCGATCACCAGCCGCCCCTCAGCGTTTTCGACACCCGGCACCGCGCGCACCTCGTCCACAATCTGCGGCTCCATCAGCGCATCGCCAAGCTGCACCTGGAAATCCATGTAGTGGAGCTGGTCGTAGGTGCGATACAGCGACTCGCGCATGTTGACGCCCGCCGGGTACATCGCGCCATAGAATGCCGTCCCCAGTGTAACAACCAGCCACACCGCCAGAAACTGGCCCCAGTTTGCCTTCAAGTCCCCAAAGGTCTTGCGTCGCAGGTTTTTCAGCATGGCGGCACCTACCATTCCACTTCGTCCGGCTCAAACGGGGTGGGATTCTCGATGACAGTGTGCACCTTGCCGCTGCCCAAGCGAATCACGCGGTCCGCGATCTGGGCGATGGCCGAGTTGTGCGTCACCACCACGAACGATTGCCCCGTCTCCCGGTTAAGATTGCGCATTACCTGCAGCACGTCGATGCCGGTCTGAACATCGAGACTGCCGGTGGGTTCGTCGGCCAAGACCAGCGCCGGTTTTTTGGCCAGTGCACGCGCCACTGCTACCCGTTGCTGTTGCCCTCCCGAAAGCTGGCCGGGGTAGTGATCCAGCCGGTCGTCCAGTCCCACGCGCTCCAATATGTCGTGCGGGGGATAAGAGCCGTTTTTGCTCATTTCCGCCGAAAGCCCCACGTTTTCCAGTGCCGTCAGCGTGGGCAGCAGGTTAAAAAACTGGAAGATGAAGCCCACGCTGTGCCGCCGGTATGCCGTTAGCTTGCCGTTTTGCAGCCCGGCGATGTTTTCCCCATCGACGATCACGTCGCCGCTGTTCGGCGATTCCAGGCCCCCCAAAACGTTCAGCAGCGTAGTCTTACCGCTGCCACTGGGACCCAGCACCACCACGAATTCGCCTGCGTTGATTTCAATAGACACCCCATCCAAGGCGGTGATGGTGTTGGTGCCCATCTGGTAGGTTTTGCGCACGTTCCGCATTACAATGTGACTCATGGGGTTGCCTCCCGGTTTGTCCTTTACAGATATATCACCATACGATATGCTACCTTAGGTAACGTTACCGTACATAATGTTACGACTCGTAATAATACTAGCACGACCAATTCCCGCGTGTCAATTGGGTTGATCGCGTTATTCTCTGTTTCCTTTCGGCAACAGGACAAAAGTACCAGCCTTGCATGAACTGTACAATTCGGATAAGATTCATTACGATACGTAATATATCGGAAGGCAAACGGACATGGCGGAACGCGACTTATCCACCCTGGAATACATCGTGCTGGGCCTGATCAGCCGGGCACCACAATCTGGCTACAGCATCATCAGCGCATTGGAAGCCGGCATCCACCGTTGGAGCGCCAGCCCTGGCTCGATCTATCCCATCCTCAAGCGCCTGGAAAAAGCTGAGCACATCACGGGCGAGCTGGAAGCGGTTTACGAAACGCGCCCGCGCAAGATGTACCACCTGACACCAGCCGGCGAGAGGCTGCTCGACGACTGGTTGCGGGGGCCGATCAGTGACCTGGAAGTGCTCGAAGATCGGGATGTGGCGCTGATCAA
The DNA here is from genome assembly GCA_010092855.1 of Chloroflexota bacterium. Lineage (GTDB taxonomy): Bacteria > Chloroflexota > Anaerolineae > Aggregatilineales > Aggregatilineaceae > TC-15. The sequence continues at coordinate 9,515 of JAADYV010000126.1, forward strand.
GTTCCAGTTTGCCGAAGCGCGCCTGACTCCGGGCGAAATCGTGGCCTGGCTGGACCAGTATGAAGAACTAACAGACACCTACGACACCCAACACCGGCTGTTCCCCGAGTCCGATACCGACCCTTTGTCACTGCATCCCCAGCTTGTTCACGAAATGACGATGATGGAAATCAACATGCAGCGTACCTGGATTCAGATGGCGCGCCGCAGGGTGTTGGCGGGATGAGCGTGCAGGTGGTCTCTAACCGCGTTGTCCTCGCTTCAGATCACACTAGCGTGTTGTATTGCCATCAGTATAGCGGATCCATTCACGATCAATATAGATGCTCATGCTTTGGGCTAACTAGCCTATGACGCAAGTTTTGAATATCTATTTAAATTATTGTATATTTGATTTTATTCGAGTGAACTGTCACAATCGCTGAGCATTTCACATCGGGTCATCAAGCACATACTAGGTTTTTATAGCAGATCACACAGCGTGATCGCGTGCGATAACGTGATCGCGTGCGCTAAAATCGCGCACGATTGAGTCGCGTGCGATAGAAGGGAGTTCACATGCGTGTTATAGCTGGCCTATCTTCACGGCAGCGGGTACTAATCGGCGGGGGGGTAATTGTGTCTGTCCTTGCGCTGGTCGTGGTGATATTCCTCGTCACTTCAGAATCCGACGCTGCCCCCGAACAACCCATCGACTTCAGCCACCAGATTCATGTCGCCGAGAATGGTATGCCGTGTCAATACTGCCATTCGACCGTCCACAATTCTCCGGTAGCCAGCATCCCCAGCGTCGAAAAGTGCATGGGCTGCCACAACCAGATCGCCATCGACTCACCCGGAATCGTCGCGCTCACCGAGTATTGGGAGAACGGCGAGCCGATCCCCTGGGAACGAGTCCACAACCAACCGAGTTACGTCTACTTCAGCCACCAGGCACACGTTGCCGCCGAGGTTAGCTGCGGATCGTGTCATGGCGATGTCGCGTCGATGGCCGCCGCACGTCAGGTCGTCCATATGAACATGGGTTTTTGCCTGGACTGTCATGCTGAACAAGACAACGGAAGAGAAGAACTCTATGATTGCGTGGTCTGCCATCGCTAGGAGCGCACAATGAAGAATTTTACTCGTCGAGATTTTCTAAAGGTCAGCGCGGCAGGCACAGCAACAATGATTTTGGTCGGCTGCGAAACCGACGACTCTTGGGAAACACTAGAACCTTACGTCCAGGCTCCAGAAGAGCAACTCCCCGGATTACCCAGTTTTTATGCAACGACCTGCCGCCAGTGTCCGGCGGGCTGTGGCGTGGTGGCGCGGATTGTCAACGGGCGCGCCGTGCTGCTCGAAGGCAACCCGGAGCACCCCGCCAGCCGGGGCAAACTCTGCGCGCGCGGGCAGGCCGGGCCGCAACTGCTGTATAACCCGGACCGCCTACCGACGCCCGTCCAGCAGTCCACACGCGGCTCGCGTGAGTTCGAACCAGTGGCCAACAACGCAGCGCTGAATATGCTGCTAGAAAAGCTGCAAGAAGCCGGCAGCCAGATCGCGGTCTGGATGGGCACGAGTTCGTCCGGGCATCTGGTGGACCTATTCTCGCGCTTCACGCAAGCACTGGCCGCGCCTGCCCCGGTGCACTACGACCTGTACAGCAGCTTCAACGGCTATGATGTGCTGGCTGCCGCCAACGGCACGCTGTTTGGCCAGGCCGGGTTGCCTACTTACGATCTCGGCCAGGCGGACGTGATCTTTTCGTTTGGCGCGGACTTCCTGGGTACGTGGCTATCGGCCACCGGCTACGGCGTTGAATACGGCGCTTTCCGCAGCCAGCCCTACGGCAAACGCGGCTACCTGGTGCAGTTCGAGCCGCGCATGTCCAGCACGGGCGCATCCGCCGACCGCTGGGTACCGGTTCAGCCGGGTACCGAAGCGGTGGCAGCGCAAGCCATTGCGCGGTTGGTCATGGCAGACAATGAGTTTGGCACGGAGGAACTGGAAGCCGCTGCTGAAACGTGCGGCATCGAAGCCGAGACACTGCAAGAACTGGCCGGCATCTTCGCCAGCGCTGAACGTCCGTTGGCCATCCCCGGCAGTGCACTCACCGGGCGGGACAACGCAGTGAGTGCGGTTGCTGCTGTGCAGGTGCTTAACCAGCGTACTGTGGGCCAACCGGGCGGCATGAACGTCATCGCCGGGCCGGAAAACACGAACTTCAGCGTTCCTGCCGCATCGACACTAGCCGACGCCAAGGCCCTGATCGACCGGATGAACGCAGGCGAAATCAAGCTGTTGTTCATTCACGGCGCGAACCCGGTCTATGACCTGCCGGAAGACGCCGGATTCCTGGCCGCGCTGGAAAACGTCGACACTGTAGTATCCTTCAATTCCATCGTGGATGAAACCAGCGCGTATGCTGACCTGATCGTGCCGGACCGCACGTACCTGGAAAGTTGGGGCTACAGCGTGGTAACGCCCAGCTTCGGCGGCCTGCCTGTGATCAGTGGCCAACAGCCGGTGGTCCCGCCGCTGTATGACCTGAATACCACCGGCGACATTCTGCTCACGCTGGCGAAGGGCCTGCCGGAAACGTCGGGCGTGCTAACCTGGGCCAACGAAGTGGAATTCATCCGCGAGATGCTGGTTGGGCCGGAAAGCAGCGGCGACAACGCGCAGGCCGGGCAGTGGGCGCGCTTCCAGCAGCGCGGCGGCTGGTGGCCAGAGACTGCCCCCGACACCGCGCTTCAACTCCAGGATGTTGAACCGGTCGAGATTGCACCGGCAGTCTTTCAGGGCAACCCGGACGAATACCCATATTACCTGCACCTGTATCTCTCCGTGCTGCTGGGCGACGGCAGTGGCGCCAGCCAGCCCTGGCTGCAAGGCTCTCCCGACCCGATGACGACCATCTCGTGGCAAACCTGGGTGGAGATCAATCCTAGCACCGCCGAACGCCTGGAACTACACAACGGCGATGTCGTGCGTGTGACGTCGGAA
>JAADYV010000008.1 GCA_010092855.1 Chloroflexota bacterium
AGCCGGATGGGACACATCCGTGCCGGTTAACGTAGCCCCGCTGCCTGCCTCTTCAGCAGACAGGTAAGGGCAAGCGTCCGTCAGAAGCCCCCGCCTTTAGGCGTGGGGAGTGTCACTCCGCCTCCCACACCAGGATCATGCTGTCCTTGCCGCCGGATACCACTCGCGTCCCATCCGGGAACCAGACCACGCTAGTCACACCCTCCAGGTGGCTTTCGAACACAGCGAGCTGCTCGCCGCTGGCCGCATCCCACAGCCGCACCGTGCGATCCTCGCTCCCGGTCGCCAGCCGCGTCCCGTCCGGCGACCAGGCCAGGCACAGGATGGGGCCGGTATGCCCGGTGATGGTGGAGAGCAGATCGCCCGTCTGTGTGTCCCACACGCGCACGCTGTCTGGTCCCGCCGAGGCGAAGCGTGCCCCATTCGGGCTAAAGGCGACATCGACCACGCTGCCGTTGTGTCCCGCGTCATAGAAAATTGAGTCGCCAAAACCTTCCGCATTCACCGGCCACACCACCCCCACGCTGCCGTCGCGGTGCCCGGTGATCATCAACGTTCCGTTCGGGCTGAGCGCCAGCACCGTCACGCCGCTGGGCGTACCGCGCAAGGCATCCAGCGTTTCCCCGGTCGCCATGTCCTGCCACAACACGTCACGCCGGACCACCACCGCCAGCCGCTCGCCGCCCGGATCAAAGGCGAGGTCCCACACCGTCGAATCGAAGGACCATACCGCCTGCGCGCTGCCGCTGGCCGGGTCCCACAGGCGCACGGTGTTGTCCCACCCGCCGGACGCAATCCGGCTGCTTTCGCCGCCTGTTGCGGGCGACCACGCGAGGCTGGTCAGGCTGTCGGTGTGCCCGGCCAACGTTTTCACCGTTGTGCCAGAGGCGACATCCCACAGCCGGATGTTGCCATCGCGCCCGATGGAGGCCAGTTGTGCCCCGTCCGGGCTGAACGCCAGCCCGTTGATCCACCCTGAGCGGCTGGCGAACGAGGCTCCGGCCACGCTGCTGCGCACGCCCCACAGCCGCACGATGCCAGGGCGTTCCGCCGAGACGAAATATACGCCGTCCGCGCTGAAGGCGACGCTCTCGACGCTGCGAGTGTGCCAACGCAGCCGCGCCAGTGTTTGGCCGGATGCCATGTCCCACAGCCGCACTTCGCCGTTTGCGGCCCCCGACGCGATTAGCGATCCATCCGGGCTAAATGCCACCGCGCGCACCAGGGAGCTATGCCCCTCCAATGCGCGCAGGTGCACGCCGCTCCGCGCATCCCACAGGTGCACCGTCCGCCCCACCGCTGCCGTGATGTGCGCCCCGTCCGCGCTGAAGGCCACACTGGTCAGTTGACCGGATGCCCCGCCCAGCGTATACACCCGTTCGCCGGATGCCGCGTCCCACAGCTCGACCACGCCATCCCAGCGCCCGACGGCCAGTTGGCTCGCCGTATCGCCCGGTTTAGCTCCGTCGTCCGGCGCGAAGGCCAGCGCCCGCACGCCGCCCCCGTCGCGCCACGCGCGGATGTTGTCCCCGGTGGCGGCATCGAACAGCGTGACCGTCCCATCCCACTGCCCGGCAGCGAGTACCGTGCCGTCCGCGCTGAAGGCCAGCGCCGCATACACGCCGGTATCTGCCCGGTGCGTCCAACGTTGTTCCCCGGATGACAGGTCCCAGGTGGTGATGGTCGTGGCGCGTTCGGCGGCAGCCAGGTGTGTGCCGTCCGGACTGGTGATAGCGAACCCTTCCGGCGGATCGCTTAACGGGCGAGTCGTCTCCCCGCTGGCCAGGTCCCAGCGCCAACCTGCGAGGGTGACCGTTCCCTCCGGTGTGAACCCAACCGCGCCCCAGCGGAAGCTCTCGCGCACGGCCAGGTGTCCAATCTGCGCGGCATTGTCCGGCGCGAGGGCCAGCGGTGGATCGTCCTGGGCCACCGCTGAATATTGCCCGGTGGCTACTCCCAACAGTGTGATGACGACCAACAGCGTGATCAGCCCGCGCCTCATGAACCCGCCTCCGTTTCGCCGTTCTCAGCGCCGTCTGAAATGCCATCCGCCGCCGGAATACCCCACAGCCGCACGGCGTTATCCCCCCAGCCCCCCGCCGACGCCAGCCACCGCCCGTCCGGGCTGAAGGAGACGTTGCTCACCGAACCGCTGTGTCCCTCCGCCAGCCAGAGAAACACCCCCGTTTCTGCCTCCCACACCACGACCAGCCCCTCCTGCGTAGCCGCCGCGATCAGGGTGCCGTCCGGATTGTAGTCCACGCTGTATACCGCCTGCCCAAGCTGGTCCAGTAGCAGCACCAGTTCGCCGGTAGCCGTATCCCACACGCGCACGCCATCACCGCTGGCCGAGGCAAGCTGCGTTCCGTCTGGCGACCAGGCCAGGTTATACACGCTGGCCGTGTGGCCGGGCAGCGCCAGCGCCAGATCGCCCGTTGCGGCATCCCACAGGTAGATCGCGCGGTCCCGGCTGGAAGACGCCAGCAGCGTCCCGTCCGGGCTGAAAGCCACACTGTAGACTCGCCCGGCGTGCCCATCCAGCCGCAGCGCCAGCGCGCCAGATACCGCATCCCACACGCGCACCGGGCCATCTGCCCCCCCGGCGGCCAGCAGCGTCCCATCTGGGCTGAGCGCCAGGCTGTCCAGCGAGCCGGTGTAGGTGTCGATCTCGACCACCTGCTCGCCAGAGGCTGCGTCCCACACCCAGATCGTTTCGTCCTCGCTGCCCGACGCCAACAGCGCGCCGTCCGCCGACCATTCGACGCTGTAGACATGGTTGCTGTGCCCGGCCAGCAGGCGCGGTTCAGCCTCAATGTCCGCCGGGTCAATTAGCCACAGGCCATCCGAACCGCTGGCGGCTAGCGTGCTGCTGTCCGGGGCCCACGCCAGGTCCCCAATCCAGTCGCGGCCCAACTCGCCCAGCAGGACCAGCCGGTCTGCGTTGTCCACCCTGATGACCGGCCTGTGTACTGGCTCGTCCGGGGGACCATCCTGTGCCAGCACCAGCCCACCGCCCGCAACCAGCACCATTCCCATCACCACCATCACGGCGGCCAGCGCCCTGGCGATTCCCCTCACGTTGCTGTTCATACAACGGTCCTTTCTACGTCTTGCGCGTTTTAGTGTGTTCACCCTGAAGGGTTATACGCTAGTATCTGAATAACCTTTATGCCACTATGAGTCAACCAGGCACCTTCTGACCGCAGGTCTGGGGTGTTCTTCGGGTGTACAAGGTGCACATTGCAGCCGACCATCCGGCACACCAGCCTTTGCCGGACCACAAGGAGGCCCCATGCATTACGAGGACTTACTGGCTGCCGTCCAGCAGCAGCCTGAGGGCGCGGATTATCATGCGCTGCGGATGGCCTATATTTGCTCGCCGCAGTATGCGCCTTATATCCAGGCGTCGGATGCGCTGGAGGCGCTGCGGGCTGCGCTGCATACGGGGGATTGGCACGCTGCGCTCGACGCGATTGACCAACTGCTAGATCACAACTATTTGGATATTGAAGCGCATATGGCGGCGGATTATGTTTTTTTGCGGCTGGACCAGGAAAAAGACGCGCTGTACCATCGCACCTTTGCCAGCGGGCTGCTGGACGCGATCCTGGCCACCGGCAACGGTCGCAGCCCGGAAACCGCCTGGATCGTGATCGCGGTGCAGGAAGAATATACGGTGCTGCGTGTGTTGGGGCTGACGCCGTCCGGCCAACGCCTGATCCAGCATGATGGCCAATTCCTGGATGTGTTGGACGCCGAACACAACACATCGGGCCAGATGCTGCAACTCTACTTTAACGTCGATTTGCCGCGCGACTGGCTAGGGCGACAGATGGATGCTGCGGATGATGCCTGAGCGGGCAGCAGGGACAGTGTGAATGCGCTGGTGGCCATGCACGATGGATTTCCCCAAAATCGCATCAAAGTTGGTGGATTTTACAAGATGCCTTTGTTGCGCAATCGGCCCGACACGCCTAAAATTCTGCCATACATTATCCTGAGCCAGAAGGTTATCATGCCGATCCGTGTCGAGCGAC
>JAADYV010000624.1 GCA_010092855.1 Chloroflexota bacterium
TCGCCGGAACACCGCGTTAAGGTCAGTCTGCGGCATCCGTTGATGCTGCCGGATGTGGCGCTGGTTGATCCAGAACTGACGTACAGCTTGCCGCCGGAGATCACGGCTTATACCGGGCTGGACGCACTCACGCAGGTGATCGAGCCGCTGGTTTCGCACCAGTCTAATCCCCTGACGGACGCGATCTGCCGTGAAGGGATTCAGCGCGCGGCGCGTTCACTCCAGCGCGCCTATGAACAGCCCGATCCAGCAGCGCGTGAGGATATGGCGTTGGCGAGTCTGTTCGGTGGGCTGGCGCTGGCGAATGCGAAACTGGGTGCGGTGCATGGTTTTGCGGGACCATTTGGGGGGATGTTCCACGCGCCGCATGGGGCCGTGTGCGCGGCTTTGCTGCCGCATGTGATGGCTATTAACGTGGATGTGCTCCGACGCCGCGATTCCGAAAATCCAGCCCTGGCGCGTTATGACGAGGTGGCGCGGTTGCTGACCGGCGATGTCCACGCAACGGCGCAGGACGGTGTGGCCTGGATCAGCGAATTGTGCCAGATGCTAAATGTACCGGCGTTGTCCCGCTTCGGTTTTGGGGAAGCAGATTTCGACGCGCTGATCGAAAAGGCGGGCCGCTCCAGTTCGATGAAAGGCAACCCGATCCAATTGACAGTGGATGAAATGCGCGAGATTCTCCAGCGGGCGCTGTAATCGATGAAGCGCGGGCAGGCGAATCTGACATTGGGCGTGATTGCCCTGATCTGGGGATCGACATTTGTCCTGGTGAAAAATGCGCTGGACGATGTCGACCCGTTTACATTTGTAGCCTGGCGGTTTATCGCCGCGTCAATCGTGCTGCTGCTGATCTTTCACCGCCGGATGGTAGGCATTACGCGCCAGGAGCTGTTGGCTGGGGCGTTGATCGGCGTGTGGTTGGTGCAGGGTTACGTGTACCAGACCATTGGACTGCAAACAACAACCACTGCGAAGGCGGGCTTTATCACCGGTCTGAGCGTCGTGATCGTGCCGGTGTTATCGACGGTGCTGCTGCGCCATCCGCCAACACGCGGCGCAGTGTTGGGTGTAGTGGCGGCTACCACTGGCCTGGGCATGTTGACGCTGGACAAAGACCTGACCGTCGAAACCGGCGACTTGTGGGTGTTGGCGTGCGCGTTTGCGTTTGCGCTGCACATCATCACCGTTGGGCGTTTTTCCCCCCACCACGACCCAGTACGGCTCTCGATTGTGCAGATCGGTACCGTCGCGGTGCTGGCAACGGGGTCGGCCTTTGTGTTCGAGACGCCTACGCTGGATTTGCCGTCCGCAACCTGGGGCGCAATCATGTTCACCGGCGTGGTGGCAACGGCGCTGGTGTTCAGTCTGCAAGTGTACGTCCAGCGTTCTACGACCTCTACCCAGACTGCGCTCATCTTCGCGTTGGAGCCGGTATTTGCCGCGTTTTTTGGCTGGTGGTGGGCCAGCGAACGGCTTGGGGCGCGCGAGATCGTTGGCTGCGGCCTGATCCTGTGTGGCATGATCGTCTCCGAAGGGGGCGCAACGCTCGATGAGCCGGAGCAGGCGTAAGCATACCGGATGGGGCAGCGTTTGGCCTGGTGGAGGTCCGGCGTTCCCAAGTGCAATCCGCAGGTATGAAAGGTGACGATCTACGGTATTGACGTGTCGGTATCAAAAGTACACTTGGGCTTGAGGGTAGCTGGATAATACCATTTCCAGACAAGCTCACATTAATCCAAAATTTTATTTTGAGGACGCTATGCCCCAAGAAGATCCCCGAGTTATTGAACTGCGTGCCATGCGCGAAAAAGCCCGGCAGGGGGGTGGTGAGAAGCGTGTCGCCCGACAACACGCCAAAGGCAAACTCACCGCCCGCGAACGCCTGAACCTGCTGCTAGACGCTGGGACGTTTAATGAACTGGAGCCGTTTATCACTCACCAGGGCGATGAAGTTGGCTTGGCGACAGAGAAATTCCTGGGTGAAGGGGTGGTCACCGGCTACGGTCAGATCGACGGGCGCACCGTGTACGTTTACGCCCAGGACTTCACCGTTTATGGCGGCACCCTCAGCGAAATGCAGGGACGCAAAATCTGCCGGGTGATGGACCTGGCTGTGCGCAACGGTGCCCCCATCATTGGCCTGATCGATTCCGGCGGGGCGCGCATTCAGGAAGGCGTGCGCAGCCTGGGCGGGTATGCAGAGATTTTCCGCCGCAATGCCCAATATTCGGGCGTCGTGCCACAGATCAGCGTGATGTTAGGGCCGTGCGCGGGCGGGGCTGCTTATTCGCCTGCGTTGACGGACGTGATCATCATGGTCCGCGAGCAGTCGTTTATGTTCCTGACCGGGCCGCAGGTGATCAAGACGGTGACCGGCGAGGAAGTCGATACTGAGCAGTTGGGCGGCGCGGAAGTGCACACCGCCATCAGCGGTACGGCGCACCTGGCGGCGGACACTGAACAGAGCGCGCTGGCCCTGTGTCGGCAGGTGCTGGGCTATTTCCCGTGCAACAACGTCGAGAATCCACCATACCTCAACCCCACCGACGATCCACTGCGCATGGACGAAGAACTGAACCACATGGTGCCGCTTGATCCCTCCGTGCCGTACAGTATGCACGAGGTCATTTCGCATGTGGTCGATCATGACAGTTTCTTCGAACTGCAAAGCGCCTGGGCGCTCAACGCGATTGTGGGCCTGGCCCGCATCGGCGGTCACAGTGTGGGGATCGTCGCGCAGGAACCCAGCCAGATGGCGGGCGTGATCAACATCGACGCGGCGGACAAAATCACGCGCTTTGTGCGCATGTGCGACTGCTTCAACATTCCCCTGATTACGTTTGTGGATTCGCCCGGCTTTTTGCCCGGCGTCGAGCAGGAACATCGCGGCATTATCCGGCACGGGGCCAAGGTGCTCTACGCCTATTCCGAAGCGACAGTGCCCAAGATCAGCGTGATTACGCGCAAAGCCTACGGTGGGGCCTACGTGGTGATGAGCAGCAAATACCTGGGCACAGACGTGAATTATGCCTGGCCCAGCGCCGAAATTGCCGTGATGGGAGCCGAGGGTGCGGTCAATATTCTTTTCCGCGAGCAGATCGAGGCGGCTGACGATCCGGTAGCCGAACGTGAGCGGCTGGCGGAAGAATATCGCCAGCGGTTCAACAACCCCTATCATGCCGCGAACGAAGGGTATGTAGATGACATCATCGAGCCGCGCGAAACCCGCGCCAAGATCATTGCGTCGCTGGCGGCGCTGCGCGACAAGTTCTCCCCCGCTCCGCCCCGCAAACACGGCAATATCCCGGTCTAGCGGAGGGCGATATGCTTGAAGACCTGACGACCGCATTTGAAATCACGATTGTGGGCATGGCGCTGGTGTTTGGCGCAATTGTGTTGCTATGGGGCGTGATGGCGGCGCTCGTGCGCCTGACTCCTGACCCGATTGACGAAGCCAACAGCCCAGACGAAATCGAACTCAAGAAACGAGCGGCGATTGCGGCGGTAGCGGTGGCCCTGGCACGTGAAACCTCCCAGACGGCACCCCACGAGTTTCCGCTGCCAGAAACGGCCATTGTCAGCGCGTGGCAAGCTGTCCA
>JAADYV010000625.1 GCA_010092855.1 Chloroflexota bacterium
CCGCCCGGCCAGCCGTCGCGCTCGCCTACCCCATCGGGATCGGGTGCGAACTCCCACAACCCAGACAGATCGATCAACTCGCGGAACGTGTTACGCTGCGGGTAAAGCATACGGTGAACTCCTGTGTGCGAAAAACAAGACGATAGCGCAACCCAGTATAGCGTGGAGAGCGGCCAGCGCGCATAAAATCCGAGCGCGCACGAATACGAGAGGCACGAATAACGCCACCTGCGCGGGCAGATGGCGGGGGCGTCAGTGGTCGCGGGTGTGCCGGTTAGCGGTCGTGGCGCTCAGCGGGGGAAACAGGCACCTGGGTATGTTGGACCAGGACCGGGTCGGAGGGGGCGTCACGCGATATTTGGGTGAGTTCCATATCGACGCGCGCGCGAACCGTCGCGTCGATGGCAGCGTCGGAGGGTGCATCGCCATCATCGCTGCACGCCACCAGGAACAACAGCATCCACAGCACAAAGATGAGCACAAAAAACAGGCGCTTCATATACACTCGTTCTCCAGCGAACCATCACCGTGCGCATTATAGCACAGATTATTCCTCGGCGGGGGTCGCAAACCGTTCGTCTTCGGTCATGACGCGGCGCAGCCCCTCTTCCAGAAATACCTGCGGCTCATAGTCCAGCAGTTCGCGCGCCAGCGTGATATCGGCACACATGCGCGAGACGCCGGAACTCTGCCCGGCCACGTACAACGGTTGGGGTTCCTGGTCGGTCGCCTGGCCGATGTGCTTGATCAGGCCATTGACGTCCGTTTCGACGCCGCTGCCCACGTTGATCACGCGGCGATCCACATCCGGGGCGGTGGCGGCGCTCACCAGGGCGCTAACCACGTCGTCGATGTACACGAAATCGCGCGTTTGCCGCCCGTTGCCGTGTACTACCAGCGAGCCGTGTCCTAGCGTCTGGCGAATGAACTGCGGGATCACGGGCGGGTGCACCACCGGAAGCTGCTGCCCCGGTCCGTAGGCGTTGAAGATGCGCAGGCTGACCGTCTCGACATCCCACAGGCGGCCCACCGTGCGCACGTAATACTCGGCGGCGAGTTTGCTCACGGCATAGGGCGAACGCGGATCGGGGGGCAAAATCTCGTTGACCGGCTGGAGCGTCTGGTTGCCGTAGATCGCGCCGGACGAGGCGAACACCAGCCGCTGCACACCCACATCGCGCATGGCCTCCATGATGCTGACCGTGCCGCCGACGTTGGTGTCGTTGTACTCGCGCGGATAGCGCACGCTCTCCGGCACGCTGACCCGCGCCGCCAGGTGATACACACACTCTACACCTTGCAGCAGCGACCACAAGCGCGGCAGATCGTTGACATCCCCGCGCGAAAAGGAGACGGTTTCGGGCAGCCGCGAGGGATCACCCGCGCTCAGGTCATCCAGCACGCGCACATCATGGCCCAGTTCGACCAGCCGCCATACCAATGCCCGGCCTAAGAATCCCGCGCCACCGGTTACCAATACCTGCATAACAGCAACCCTTCCAGCCTGTTTCGTAATTCTGGCACAAAAACAATCTTGTGTGGCATTATAGCCTAAACATCACAAACGTTCAGGATCGCGTAGAGGAATCGCCGGGAACTATGCCTGCCGACCACGTACCCACTACCGGCGCTGCCGCCGAAACCAGCACTGAGATCGCTAGTGAGATCACTACTGAGATCACCCCCGTCACTCCACCGGAGTCACTGCCCTATGCGCGTATCACCACCTGGCTCACGGTGATTCTGGCCGGGGCGGTGGTGCTGGCCTGGCTGCTGCTGACGCCGCGCGGAGTTTTGGGCAAAGCGGACGCGGTCGGCTACGCGATCTGCCACCGCATCGAAGAGCGCACCTTCCACTACCATGACCGCCCGCTGCCACTGTGCGCGCGCTGCACGGGCATTTACCTGGGGGTGATGACGGGCCTGGTCACGTTTGCGGTGCGCGGACGGCTCCGCGCGGCACGGCTGCCCCGCCTGCCATTGATTGCGGTCCTGCTACTGCCGGGCGTGGCGATTGGCATCGACGGCTTCAACAGCTATCTTAGCCTGTTCGACAGCTACCAGCCGCCCTACCAGCCGCACAACACGCTGCGCCTGGTCACGGGCATGTACGCCGGGCTGACCATGATCACGCTGGTGCTGCCGGTGTACAACGCCATCCTGTGGCAGCGCCCCCAACCCCAGCCGCCGGTCTATAATATGCTTGATATCCTGCTGCTGTACGGCATCGCGGCATTGGTGATCGGGGCGGTCCTGGTCGAAGTGCCGCTGCTGCTGCTGGTCGCCGGGCTGGTAAGCACGGTGGGCGTGCTGCTGATGTTTTTCGTCGTGGGCAGCACCCTGTTCCTGACCCTCACCCGCCGCGAAAACACGCTGCTGGGCTGGCGGGACCTGGCGCTGCCCGCCGTCGCCGGAATCGGGTTTGCCGTGCTGCTGGTGGGCAGCATCGACGCGCTGCGCTATTTCTTCGTGGGATCGTGGGACGGCTTCGACCTCTCGCAGTTCCAGTAACAAGTTAGCAGGACTGGGGCGCACCGCGACAGCACTCGGCAGCACCACCGGGTATCAACACACGAGTACCACCCGCGCTGCGCCCCTTCCCAAACGTCTTCAGAACGCTCAGCCGCTACCTATTCTGTTGTGTCGACGGACTCCCACGCACCGATATCGCACCCATCCTCGCGCGGGACGCCGCGTTGATCGGTTTCCGGGCAAGCATCGGGGTCACCGGCGTCAAGGGCGCTGTTGACCACCAGTGTAAAACTCAGCAGCTCATCCTCGCCCATCTCGGTCAGATCGTCTGGCAGACCGGCAACGATCTCCGGGTCCACTGCTGCGCCCACGCACGAATCGTCGCCGGCCAGGTTATTGTTGCCGGTGAACTCGCCGTCGATGTTGGCGCAGTCACCGCCCGCGTTCCCGGCCACAATAGTGTTCACCAGGTGGACGCTGGTACGCCCGGCCTGGATGCCGCCACCGCTTTCCCCGGCGACGTTGCCCACAAAGGCGCAGTTGGTGATGGTGGCCGTGCTGTTCTCACGGTTGATCAGGCCGCCGCCTTCCAACTCGGCTTCGTTCAAGATGAGCGTGGTGTTGACCAGGGACAGCTCGCTGTAGTACACGTTGTCGATGCCTGCGCCGCGCTCGCCAATGTTGTTGACCAGCGTGGAATCGGTGATGGCTAGAACGCCCTGCTCATTCAACACCCCACCGCCGCCGCCGGGTGTGGTGTTGTCGATGATGGCGCTGGCGCTGATCGTCATCTGGTTATGGTTGGAAATGCCGCCACCCTTGAAGTCGGCGTGATTGTCTCGGAACGTCGAGTCGCTGATGATGGCCACGCCGTTGCCACCGCTGGAGAACAGCGCGCCGCCCTCCATCCCGGCCACGTTATCCGCAAACGTGCAGCCAGAGATGGTCAGCGTTTTGATGTTGGCCACCGCGCCGCCCTCTTCCCCCGCGCTGTTGGCGGAAAAGATGGTGTCGGCGATCTCAACTTCCCCTGAGATAATATAGACTGCGCCGCCGTCTTTGGCTGCGACGTTGTCGGTGAAGGTGCTGCCGCTGATGGTCAGCGTACCAACGTTGGCAATCGCGCCGCCGCTGTCGTCAGTTTCGTTGCCAGAGAAAGTCGAATCGGCTATGGAAACGGTTCCAAAGCTAAGCAAAAAACCACCCATGCCGCGCGGCGTTCCGCCCGACCCGATGCCGCCGCTGCCGGTCACGCTGTCCAGCGTCAGCGTCCCGTCGCCGGTGATGGCCAGCAGCCGGAAGGGATCGGCTTCCGGGGCGCGCGTGATGGCATACCCGTTGCCCTCAATCGTGATCGCGGTGGTGATCACCGGCAGGCCCACGTCACCGTAGTTGTTGCCGCGCACCGTGATCCCGTCTTCCGGCGCGGAAACGACCACGTCCGCCGTGAGTACGATGGTGTCGTCGCCATCCCCGGCAGGACATGCGCCGGTCGCGGAGTCGGTGTTGGCAGCGGTGATCGCGTCGGCCAGCGTACAGTCACCCTCGACCGTGATCACGCCATCCACCTGCGCCGCCAGCGGTATGCCCGGCAAGGCAAGGCACAGCGCCAACACCGCAGGAATAACAATTCTTTTTGGCCACATAAGAAATCTCCTTTGCTGGCTATTTTGGCAAATTAACGAGCATTACCCGCATTATACCCAAAAACAAAAAAGCTGATCGTGTGCGAGATCAGCCTTGTATCCGGCAAAGGGAAATGTGCGTCGCCCGGTCCGTTAGCCCGGCATGGCCCCAAAGCGGTTGAGCAGTTGAATGATCGCGGCCTCGTACTCGACCGGATTTTCCTGCGACACGCGGATCGCCTGGCGGTCGAAAAGCGAGTCCAGTTCCGGGAAGCGCGCGCGAAAGTCCGCGATGTGCGTTTCGCCAAAGCCGTGATGCCACACCGGGAACACCATTGCGCCAGTCTGCATGGCCCACGCGATCTCCTGCCGCACATAGTCGGACTCCAACGTGGCGGGGCCGATCAGGGCAATGAAATACTCCGCGTGCTCCACCTCGGACTGCAAGCGTTCTTGCCAGTCGTCGCCCGGCTCGATGCTCATGTCCAGGAACGGTTCCAGCCCCAGCGCGGCCTTGATGCGCGCCAGGATCAGCATGGCGAAAGCGCTGCTCTCGCGACGGCTGTAGGAGATGAAGATCGCGGTGGCGGGCGGCTGTTGCAGCAGTTCGAAGGCGCGCCCGGTGAGCGAATAGTGGCGCTTGTTCTGTTCCAGACGCAGATACAAGTACCCAAACGCAGCCAGCAGGTCGATGTTGGGCAGCGCTGCGTCCCACTTGTTCAACAAGGTTTGCAGCGGCATCCCGGTCGCATTGTCGGCCCAGACGACCTGCGAGCCAGCCCGGAACACGACCGACTCCGGCGTCCACAGGCCATACACCGCACCGTATGCCAGGTCGCGCGCCAGGTGGTGAATGCGCTGCACGGGGTCGTCGGGCACAGGCAGTTCGAGCGGATTCTGCATGGTCGTTCCTCCTTATTGACGCCCGCTTATTGTAGCACCATGCGCCTGCCCCGCATACAGGAAGCCGATCTCGGCGTGGGCGGGGTTGCGC
>JAADYV010000127.1 GCA_010092855.1 Chloroflexota bacterium
GTGCGCGCGCGTGGCTCAGCTTGCCCTCCGCCATCGCCAGGTAACGCTCGTTGGCGCGGTCATCGGCGGCGCTGTGGCCCTCGCCCACCGTCAGGTCGCCGCTGTCGATCATCTGGCGCAGCGCTTGAATCTGGTCGCCGTACAGGTTGCGCATTCCCACCGAGAGCTTAAACCCGTTCATCTCCGGCTTGAGGTGGCTGCCGGTGATCATCATACCGCCCGCGTCGCCCGCTTCGACCGCACACCAGTACACGACCGGCGTGGCCGCCAGCCCGATATCGGTCACTTCGCAGCCCGCGCGCATCAAGCCCTGAATCGCGGCATCGGCCAATGCGCGGGAACTGGTGCGGTTGTCGTGCCCGACGATCACGTCCCGGATGTTGTGCCGCCGCAGGAAAGTGCCAAACGCCTGCCCGATCTGAGTCGCGCCTGCTTCCGTCAGCGTGTCGCCGACCTTGCCGCGAATGTCATACTTCTTGAAGATACCCGGCTCGATCACTGTTTTCCCCCTGCCCTACTGCTTGATGTCTTTCATCTGTTGAGTTTGTTTGACCCAAACGCGCGTGTTGTCCGGCACATCTTCGCTGATAACGGTCGTGGGGCCGATCTCGGCGTCGCGCCCGATCTTGGTGCCCGGCATGGTCATCACGTTGACGCCGATGAAGGCGCGCTTGCCCGCCACCAACCCGAACTTGTCCCGCCCGGTGTCCATGCGCTGGCCCTTGACGGCACTCCACACATTGCCCTGGTCGATGCGCAGATTGGCGGTGGTGCACGTGGCAGAGAAATTCACGTCGTCGTCCAGCACGGAATCGAGCACTTGCCCGGCATGGGTGTGCACGCCCTCGGCCATGTAGCTGCGCGCCACTTCGGTAACATAGCCCACCACCGACCGCGCGCCCACCATCGAATCGCGCACCAGCGCCCCGTTGCCCACAATCGCGTTCTGGCCGATGTACGCCGGTCCGACCACCGTCGCGCCATGGAACAGCCGCGCGCCGGGTTCGATCACGACGTTGCCCTTGATCAGCACACCATCCTCGATGGTGGCTTCCGGCGAAACAAACTGGCCATCGATCTGGCCCAAGAAATGGTGCATGGCGTCCAGCACGTGCCAGGGGAACTTGATCGCCTGCCAGCGCCCCTCGTAGGGCACCACCTGGAACAGGCGGTCGGCCATCAAAACCGCCATTGCGCGCTCGTAGTGGTCGTCGGACTGTTCGGGCCGGTCATATTCGGCCTGCACCTGGCCCAGCAGCGCCAGCGCATCGGTGTGGATGTGGGCCACGATGTTAACCAGGTCGCTGGGTTCGTTTCCCGCGCCCGGCTTTTCGACCATGTTGGTGATCTGGCCGCTATCGGTCACTTCCAGGTAGCCGCCGGGGAAGTATTCCTGCACGCGATACCCGGCCAGGTACGCAGCAGCCACGCCCGACTGGTACGCGGTCAGCATCTGCTGGTGCAGCGCCACGTCCGTGATATCGTGCACCTGTGTCACATAGATCGGGCGGTTGCCGTGCTGCTCGAGGTAGGGGCGAACTTTAAGCAGCGCATCCCCCATGCCAATCGGCTTTGGCTGGATCACGATCTCGCCCGTGATATCCGGCAGCGCTTCGAACACGGGACGGATCAGGGCCTCATTTTCCGGGTTGGCGACGATCACGGCCTCGCGCATCCCCAACTGGGCAAACCGTTCAAGCTGCAAACTGAGCAGCGGACGTCCCATAAACTTGATCAGCGACTTCTCTTCCAACGGCCACAACCGCGAACTGGCTCCACCGGCCAGGATGACTAACAATGGCGATCTCACTTCTTTTATCCTCCCTGTTGTTGGACCAGAACTATCACCAAGCGTAATGCCGCCTTGTATTGTAGTGCGCGCGGCGTTCCGCGTCCAATCCCAGCAGATCGTAGCACACCGGTGCGCGTGGCATTGCGAGACTAATCACTTCCACATATAATGAAGCAGTCAAAAAGATGTGTATCATTGCACAACAGAACATGGAAATCGCGATAGGATGTCCAAAGACTGAAACGGACCTGACGATTAGCAGTTATCCGGCAGGTACCCAGTGGCGAGTCAAGTCGTTTACCGTTGATCTCCCACTGGACGAAGCTCAAGCATTAAGCCAGCGATGCCCGTACTGCAACCAGCACATCACCATCCGAATTGAACTTCTAAAGAAATACCGCGATCCACTGGCGGTCGAACATCCGCTGGCGCTCATCCCTGCGGTAGTGGGAGTTCTCGTGGCGCTTTTTGGTGGGGTATACATCGATATCCAACCGCTAATAGGAATCCCTGCCTTCGTTCTTGGGGGCACGATCGTGGCAGCCCTGATCGTGTGGCACTTGCGCCAGCCACCAAGAGGGCGTCTCTGGCGCATCGACCTGCCGGGTCAGGGCTTCGTATCCCCTATGGCGAAACAAATCTTAGGGGAAAAATCCTTCGTGGAACTACCAGATAAGCATGGCATTATGGTGCAGCACAGTCCTGTCCAGCATTATCTGCTCACTGTTGGATACGATAAAAAATACCACGTCACAGAATCCCTCAACACCGAGACCAAAACCACGTCCTGACAGAATCATACCGGTTGTATACTGGCGGCGCGCGGTGTCCAGTCACCACAACCAGCCCTCGTCATCCCGCCACGAGCCACTCTTGCGCCGGACACGCTCCGGCTCGGGACGGAACAGCGCCAGCACCCCGCCGATGGCCAGCCCTGCGACAAACCCGCCAATGTGGGCCCAGAACGCAACGCCCGAACTCTGCGCGGTCTGCACGCTGAGCGCCGCCAGCCCGTTGATGAACTGCAGCACAAACCAGAAGCCTAAAAAGAAAAAGGCGGGGACGTGCGTGATGCCAAAATAGCCGAACCAGACCCACACCCGGTTGGTGGGATAGAGCAGCACGTAAGCGCCCATCACACCCGATATCGCGCCGCTGGCCCCCACGCTGGGCACGGTCGAGCCGGAGTTGGTCAGGATGTGCGCGCCGGTCGCCGCCAACCCGCTGCCCAGGTAAAAAGCCAGGTACAACCCTGGACCAAACCGCTGCTCGATGTTGTCGCCGAAGATCCACAAGAACAGCATGTTGCCGAAGATGTGGGCGAAGCCACCGTGCACAAACATCGACGTCAGCAGCGTATACAGGTCCTGGCCCTGCTCGATCTCTGCCGGAATCGAACCGTACATAAAGATGAAGTCGCGCAAGCCTTCTAGCGGCAGCATACTCTGGTAGAGGAACACCAGCACATTCAGCGCAATCAGGCTCCAGGTAATCACCGGCAGGCCCCGTGCGCCATGATTGTCATCGCCAATGGGAAACATGGGTTACACTTTCGCACTTGTTCTTGGTTGTGCAGACTGTAGCACAAACCAGATTAGAGCCGCAGTGTACCACCAGAAGAAAGAAAACGCGCCACCAAGCAACACCCTGGCAGGCACGCATCACAACTATTGACTTGAAGGGAACGCGAAGTATTTATTCGGAAACCGGGTCGAGGTCCAACATTTTGCGTACTTTAGCCACCAGGTCATGGTGTAAAATTGGCTTGGGCAGGTAGTCGCTAGCCCCGGCATCCATACCGCTCATAACACTCTTGGCGTCCCCGCGCGCCGACAGGATCAAGATCGGCAGTTCGGCGGTATCCGGGCGCTCACGCAGCACCCGGCAGAGTTCGATCCCATCCATACCCGGCATCATCACGTCGAGGATGATCAGGTCTGGCTTATCATGTTCAAGCAAGGCCAGGGCCTGTTCCGCCTCTTTTGCCTTCAGCACTTCAAAACCACCGCGTTCGAGCATAATGCCGATCAGTGTCAGGGCACCAATCTCATCGTCTACGACTAAAATCCGCTTCATAACCCGGCTACTCCATTTTTTGTGGCTCAGACGCCTCGCTACCTGCCTCTAGTTTAGCATTAAAAATCTGCAACGCAACAGGCAAAAGATCGTTGTTTGAAGCTGGCTTACTCTTAATGAAAACCGTAGCCAACCATTTTATACAACGGTTTGCCCACACCCGCCACTGCACGGCGCTTTTGGCGCTTGCTTTTGCTTCCCCAGCCCGTATAATAGCCATTTTACCCGATTTCGAAGGAGTTTACCCGTGCCCCTGCCCACCGGAACCACCGTGCAATACGGCGACATCGTGCTGCTGGTCGGCAAAGACCGCCGCTCGTTTATCCGCACCGTCAGCGAAGGGCGGCGCTTCGAGTGTCACCTGGGCTTTTTTGAGTACGATAACCTGGTGGGGATGGCATTCGGCCAGCAGATCAAAACCAACATTGGGCGGCAGTTGTTCGTGCTCACGCCCAACATCGACGACATTGTGACCCACCTGGAACGCGAAGGGCAGATCATCTTCCCCAAAGACCTGGGCTACATCGCGCTCAAGCTGGGCGTGCGCAGCGGCAGCCGCGTGCTGGAAGCCGGGACCGGCAGCGGCGCGCTGACAACCACCCTCGCGCTGCTGGTCGGCGAGACCGGCCACGTCTACACCTACGAGATGCGGCAGAAGATGCAGGAGCGCGCGCTCAACAACGTGCGGCGGCTGGGCCTGCTGGACCGCGTGACGTTCCACCTGCGCGATATCGAGCGCGGCTTTGAGGAAACGGACGTCGACGCCCTGTTCCTGGACCTGCGCGAACCCTGGGCCTACCTGGAGCAGGCGCGCGCCGCGATTCGGGGCGGCGGCATGTTCGGCGCGATTGTGCCCACCATGAACCAGGTCCTCGAATTGATTGAGAACCTGTACGATGGCCCCTGGTTTTTCCTGTCGATTGAGGAACTGCTGCTGCGCACCTACAAGACCATCCCGGCGCGCATCCGGCCCGACGACCAGATGGTGGGCCACACCGGGTACCTGGTGTTTGCGCGCGCCGTCGAGCGGGATTCACTGGACGACATGAACGTCAAGCGCGAGGCTGCCCGCGCCGCCGCCGAGGACGAGACTGCCGATGAGGGCAACGGCGTGGACACGGACGACAGAGACAGCAATCGGTAGCATAGAGTCCAGAACGAAAAGGAGTCGGCTTCAGGCACACTCTGGGAATAAGCGCAAGGCGGTTACTCGCGTTCGGATTGGCGGGCCAGCAGACGCGCGCGGCTGCCCGCCGACTCGAAGCGCGCCTCGTTTGCCTGGCGAATACGGGCAGCGTCCCGTTCGCGCAAAGCGATGTAGGCGTCAACGTCCGCGCGGAACTGGAGATAATACGCGATAGCGCCGTACACGTCCGCCAGCTTAAGCGCCGGGTACTGCTGGACGATCTCTTCGGGGGTTGCGCCGCGATTGAATGCATAGACCACCGTATCTAGCGTCACGCGCGTGCCCCCGACGCGCGCCACACCCTCCGCATCGAGCTTCACTGCCGTGATCTCCGCTTGTGTTGGAAGTCCAATTCAGACACCTCTTTCCAAGTATCATGGTCGTCCCGATTGTAGCACAGGCTACCTGCCCCCACCCGCCGCTCCGCCTACTCTGCGGGCTGGGGCTGCATGGGGACGGGTGTTTCTGGCGCGGGCGCGGAGTCGGATTCCGGCTGCGGGGAATAGTCCCGGAACACCCACAGCGCCGACAGCGCCGCCGCCACCACGATCGCGCCGCCGACGCCCAGCGTCTCGCGCACACCGATCAGGTCTGCCAGCAGGCCCGCGCACGCCATCGAGACCAGGTTGGCCATCTGCACCAGCATGTTACGCGCGCTGCTCACCCGCCCGCGCATCTCGTCCCGGACGGCGGTCTGGGTCATGGTCGTGATCGCGGCCTCCAGCGGCGTCAGGCACGCGCCCAGCGCAAACAGCAGCAGCATAAGCTGCCACGCCCCGGTCACCGCGCCGGTCAACAGCACGCCCACACCCATTAAGCCCAGGAACAGCCCGATCAGGCGCGCGGGATGCAGCCGGTTGGCCACCGAGGTCAGCGCGCCTCCGCCCACGATCAGGCCCGCCACCAGCGCAAACTGCACCACCGCGAACCACGTCTCCGGCACGGCCAGGATATCGATCAGCAGCGGCACGTTGAGGATGTTAAACGCGCCGATGCCCAGCATGGCTACCGTCGATACGGCCAGCGTCCCGAACAGCACCCGGCTGCGCACGATGGCGCGCAGGCCCTCTTTCATCTCGCGCCAGGCGTTGGGGCCATCGGCGGCGGCTGCGGGAGCCGGTTGCGCGGCGCGGGCCTGCATCTGAATGCGGCTGATAAACCACACCGACGCCACAAACGTCAGCGCATCCAGCCCAAACGCCGGCCAGAATGCCCCCGTCAGCGCGATGATGATGCCCGCCGTCGCCGTGCCCAGCACCTGCACCACAATGCCCGACAACTGCACCAATGCGTTGGCCGACATCAGCCCGTTTTCCGGCACCAGGTTGGGGATCAGGGCGCTGCGGGCCGGGTTGTAGAACGCGCCGATACACGCCTCCAGAAACGCGAACACAAACGCCAACCACAGCCAATCCCGCGACCCCACCAGGATAAAGCCCAGCACCACCACTGCACGCCCGCTGTCGGCCAGCATCATGATCCGGCGGCGGTCGAAACGGTCGACGTACACGCCGGAGATCAGGCCGAAGATCACCTCCGGCAGCGCGATGATGATGGTGAGCGTGGCCAGCGCGGAAACCGTGCCGGTGAGGTCGTGGATCAGGATGAACAGCGCCAGCGCGGTCAGGCTGTTGCCGAAGTTCGAGACGAGATGCCCCAACACCAGGTGGCGAAAGTTCCGTATCTTGAGCACTGCGCCCAGCCCCAGCGCCTGCGCCTGCGCGTCGAGTTGCTCGGAAGGTGCCGCACCCTTTGTTTGGGTATCCGGGGAAACTGCCAGGGAATCGGTCATTAGTGGTCCTCCTTCGCGCGCGATCAACGATTTTACATCATTGAAATATTTTTCAACGATGCAATATCATTGTACGACATCAAGCGCCGGTGT
Source organism: Chloroflexota bacterium (assembly GCA_010092855.1). GTDB lineage: Bacteria > Chloroflexota > Anaerolineae > Aggregatilineales > Aggregatilineaceae > TC-15. The sequence goes on from JAADYV010000127.1 coordinate 6,940, forward strand.
TCAACCGCCCTGCATCAAGTTTGCGATAAGGTTATATATAGATAGCCGGGAGAAAGAATGAGGCGTGCAGGTTATCTGCCATCGAGCCGGGGGAACATGATCGCCACCAGGCTGTAGGCGTCGGCATCGGGGTCCGGTTCGGGGGCCTGGTCGCTGTGATAGCCCACCTGGGGATAGTCGCTGATGAGGGCATCCAACCGTTCGCGGAACTCACGCAGTTGACCGGGCGTCAGCAGCAGTTCCTCGCGGCGAAACTCTCCTGGGGAGTGGCCATCTTCGCTGGGGTTCCACTGCCCGGCTTCGAGCGCTCGCAGCAGGTCGCGGCGCACACTGTCCAGCAGTTCGATCACCAGTTGGCTGGTGGCCTCGGTAAACTCGGGAGTGACCGGCAGCAGGCCCTTCGAGACGGTGTAACGGTAGGCGCGCGCGCGGTAGGTCTTCTCGATGATAGACGACACGACGTTGGTGGCCACCACGCGGATCAACTCCTGATCCTCAAGTTGGCGCATGTGGTAATACAGCTTATTGGCAGGCAGGTCGAGTTCTGCCGCGATCTCTTTGACCGTCATCGGCTGCTGGGTCAACAGGCCGAGGATTTGCAGCCGTTTTTCGTCGGAGAGCACCTTAAGCGCCTCGACGGTATCGATCACGTAGTGGTCTTCGGGTTCGAAGTGACCTTCGGGCTCGAATGCGTGTGCGTCGTCCATATATACTCCCCAGGAGCGCCTGACAGTCCATTTCCCTCATTATACCAGCCCCAATAAAAAAGGTCCTCGTGTGAGGACCTTCGGACCTTCTGTGGACGTGTGAGGTTCGGCACAGTCCCCCGCTACTACATCGTGCCGGGACTGCGAAAAACTCCGGACTACTCCTCGAGTTCTTCTTCCTCTTCACGGCGGCGAATAAGCTCCGGTTCTTCGCTTTCGTCGATCAGGAGTTCTTCTTCTTCCTCTTCTTCTACTTCTTCCGCACGCATGTAGGCCGTGCTTACTACCACGTCTTCCGGGTTGTTAAGGTAGGTCACCCCCGGCAGTTCTGGCAAGTTTTCTACCAGAATGGTGTCGCCAATCTCCTGCAGGGCGGTGAGATCGACTTGGATTTCGGGCGGCAGGTCGCCAGGCAGCGCTTCTACCTGGACGGCGGTTAGTTCGTGGGTGAAGGTGCCCCCTCCCTCGACAATTGTCCGTGCGTCTCCGATGAGCGTGATCGACACATCGGTCGTTACCGCAACATCCATCCGCACGCGATAGAAGTCGATGTGCAGCACATTGCCGCGCAGGGGGGCCCGCTGCACTTCGCGCACCAGCGCGTTGTACTTTTCGCCGTCAATGTTCAGTTCCACGATCTGCGACCCACCCGCTTCGCGCAGCGTGGGGCGCAAGACGGTCCAGGGCACCTGCAACTGGATCGGCTCAAATTCCGGCCCGTAAAGCACGCCGGGGATGATTCCCTGGCGGCGCAAATGCCGCACCTTCTTGCCGGTCACTTCGCGTTTGGTCACATTCAGCGTAATTGTATCGGCCATCGAATCACGTTCTCCTCAATCTTGCCAGGACCGGCCATCGTTCCTGTTCCTGTTTACCAACCGGGCCTGCAAGCTGGCAGGTGGCTGGATCGATTCTGCTGTGTTTTCCGGGCGCAATTGTAGCTAAGGGCACCGTCAGCGTCAATGGTCGGTTGGAGCGGGCCGCACTGGTCAGGCGGTTTACTTGCTGCTCACTTCGCGGCGCGGGCGTGGTGCGTCTGCCTTGCCCGCCGGCCAGCCTTCTCGCTGGCGTCTCCGATCACCATCGGTTTCTTCCGTCTGGTCATGGAACAACACCTGGTAGGTCGGGAATGAGAGGTCGATGCCGTTTTCCAGCAGCACCTCCTTGATCGCGATCAGCACCTGGTCGCGCGTGTCCAGCGCGTCCCACTGGCGCGGCGAGCCAATCCACCACCGCACCCGCAGCATCACCGTATACTCCGCCAGGCCAACCACGATCACATCCGGGGCAGGATCGTCCAGAATACCGGGAATGATCGCTATTGCGTCGACAATCAGGCGTTTGGCTACGCCAATGTCATCGCCATACCCGATCCCGACATCGTACTCGATGCGGCGGACGGGAAACGCCGTGTTCACAATGACCGAACTGGTGAACAGGATGCCGTTCGGAATCACGACCCGCCGCCCGTCATAAGTCTGAATCATGGTTGCACGGGTTTGAATGTACTCGACAGTGCCTTCATAGTCTCCGGCGACAATCTGGTCACCGATGCGAAACGGCTCGGTCCACAACAGGATGATGCCCGCCAGAAAATTAGTCAGGATATCACGAAAAGCAAACCCGATAGCCACGCTGCTGATGCCCAGCAGTTGCAGCACCTGCGCCGGCGAAAAATTCGGGAAGACGATCACCGACGCCGTCAGGAAGCCCAGCAGCACCACAAACGACTGTGTCAGCCGCCCCAACACCAGGCCGACATTTTCCGGTCGCCCGGAGCGCCCCGCCACCCCCGATACGATTGTGCGAATCCAGCGCGCCGCATACAGGTAAAACACAAACACGATGATGGCAACCACCAGACTTGGCAGAACCTCCACCAGATCGTTGACTAGGTCTTGCAGCGTTTCGATGGCCTGCGACAGATTAATGTCCATGGGACCTCCGGGATTCTGGGTTAGCTGGCACGGGGCGTATGGAGAAGTTACCAGAAACGCGCCGCCACCGACCATGCCGCCAGCAACGCGCAGGCAGTGATTGGTGTTCAGTCGTTCGTGGCCGTGAAGATTGTAGCATCCCCTGCCCCGCCGCCCTATAATAGCGCCCTGATATTCGCGCACTTGCAGGATCAAACCCATGCCACACCCACTCAATCGCTGGGAACGGCTCACGCTGGTCGTGATACTCGCGGCTGGGGCGTGGCTGCGTTTCCAGAACATGGACGACATCGAATACAACATCGACCAGGTGTATCCCGTCTGGCAGGCGATCCAGACACTGGACAACGGCGAGTTCCCGCTGGCGGGACAGGGCACCTCGGTGCTGTTCGCCAACCCACCGCTGACCGGCTACCTGTTCGTGCCGGTCCTGGCGCTGGTTCCGCAGCCTGCCGCCGCCTATGCCCTGACGCTACTGCTGAACACGCTGGCGATCTGGCTGACGTTTCGCGGCTTGCGCTGGCTGATGGGAACCCGTCCGGCGCTGGTCGGCGCAGCCCTGTTCGCCACCAACCCCTGGATCATCGAGGACAGCCGCCGCACCTGGGTCCAGGCGCTGCTGCCATTTTTCGTGTGCCTGGTGTTCTGGGCGCTGGTGCCGGTACTCACCGCCCAGACGCAGCATCCCCGGCGGCGCACGCTGATCGCGCTGGTTGGGCTGGCGCTGGCCGCGCACACGTACTTGCTGGCGTATGCGCTGGTGGCCCCGGTCGGGGTGCTGATCGTGCTGTTCTGGCAGCGCATACCGAGACGCGAACTGGTCATCGGAGGCGCGATTTTCGCCGGACTGATGCTGCTGTACGGGATCGGGCTGGCCCAGGATTGGGACAACACCACCAACCGCGCCGAGGAGTTCACGTCGGGAGAAGCGCGGCTCTCTGATGAAGCGCTGAGCCACGCGATCCGGCTCGTCACCGGCCACGAATATGCCAGCGCGCGCGGCCAGGATGCCCCCGCCGATGACGCAGCGCTGCGCCAGGACCTGAACCAGATCGTGCACACCGGCTGGCTGGTGGTTTTGGGCGTGGGCGTGGTACTGGCGGGGTGGTATATCGTCCGGCACGATGTCGAACGTCGGAAGATTAGCCTGATCCTGTTGGTGTGGGCGGTACTGCCGGTGTTGATGATGAGCTACGTTTCGCGCGTGGTGCACCCCTTCTATTTGCTGCTGACCGTTCCCGCCGGGCATGGTCTGGCGGCGCTGGCGTTTGAACCGCTGCTGCGCCGACCGCACCCGGTGATGGTGGCGGCGGTCCTGGGAATCGCGGGCTTTTCGGGAACGGTGAATGGGCTGAACGCGGTCCGCTTTGCGCAGAACACTCACGCCCACCCCAGCGCTGACCTGCCCGAAACGCTGCCGCTGGGCGAGGCAACCGCCCTGGGCGAGCGCATCCGCGACGAACGCGAACCGGGTATGGTCGTATTCTCGGCGATGGAAGAGTGGACGCCGGTCACGCTGGCGGGCGAGGATTTCCGCGTCGAGCAGGTGCCGGACGGTCGCTTTGACCGCGCGCTGCTGGTTCCTCCGGCGGGGGGACTGTACCTGGCGTTTCAGACGGACCCCGATGCCCCCCTGCCCCAGCCGCTGTTCGCCGAAGCTGCCGGCGCACCGCTGGGATTGCGCGACGGCGCGCGGATCGAGCTGTGGCGCGTGATGCCGGATGCCATCGAAATCGCGCACCCGGTAAACATCCCGTCCGACATCGGCGTGAGTTTCGCGGGGTGGACACTGCACGGCGACCTCGCGCCTGGTGCGCCCGTGCTGCTGGATACGTTCTGGCGTATCGACGAGCTACGCCCCGAACGCGGTATCTGGGTTTTCGCGCCGTTCGCGCACCAGTACTACACCGACGGGACAGGCGCGCCCGCCAGGGCGGTCGAGAACGGTGATGTGCTCTCCGCGCTGACGTGGCAACCCGGTGACCTGATGGCCCAGCGCCTGACGCTGACCATCCCTCCGGACGCGAACGGCCCATTCGAAGTGCAGGTCGGCCTGTTCGACAGCGTGCGCACCAACGAGGCCGGTCTGCCGGGCATCAACGCCGTGTTCGACAGTCCATCCGGCCCGACGGTCATCATTCCCATTTTCACTGGGAGCGACTGACGCGCTGCAGGCGCTGAGCGCATACCAGATTGGAGGCAAGCGAGGTTGGGTACCGGAGGGCCTCGTGTGGGGTGCAGCGGTGCTCCACTCCGTTCCGGACCGCCGCAGGACCACAAGCGGGTCTGCGCGGTCCTTCAGCTCCGCTCCGCACCGCCGCGGTTCGCGCGCTGCACCCGCGCGGCGCGGAACGGCACGCAGGACTGCGCAAACACGCTTTCCCGTTTGCGACAGTCCGCAGTGGAGTAGAGCGCTGCGCGAAACCCCGCCCCGACAAAGGACTAGTCCCACGCCGCAGACCGGAATCGCTGCCGCTAAACAATGCTATAATATATTAATGAGGGGGTAGTTCAACAAGGGAGCGTGAATTATGTATTTTCCCAGCGACGAACCCATCCGGCGCGGGCGCGAGTCGTTTCCGCGCAAGGTGCCTGCGCTGCACGATCTGCCCAAACCCGTTCAGCGCGCCATCCAGCAGCATCACTCACCAGACGACATCCGGACGCTGCTGGACATTCCGCCCCAGCGCTACCCGCTGCGCCATACAATCTGGCGCTATGAATTCAACCTCGGCTGGCGGCGCACACCCCCGCGCCTGCTGGTGTTTGGTGCCAACGCTATTACACTGGTCGAGGGGACAGACGCCCACACAACCTACTTCATTCCACTGGATGGCCTGTTGTCGATACGGTTGGTAACGGTGCTGCTGTACAGCACGGTCCAATTCGAGTGGCGCGACTCAGCACGCAGCGGCGCCCTGGTCCATAGGCTGCAAATCCAGCTCAACACTATCGGGCTGCGGATGGTCGAACCGGAACTCGACCAGGCCCGGACCTGGATCGCGGCGCACAGCGGTGTACAGGACACGCCAGTGGAAACTGAGCCACCAGCCGCCGCCTCAGTCCGCGATTTTCCGCTTAAATTCACCAACTTCACCCGCAGCAGCCTGCTGTCGGAGGAAGCGGTGTGGGTGGGTGTGTACGAACCCGCGATCCGGGAAGCGGGGCGCTGGGGCAGACCGATCGCGCCTAACCGCGCTATTGTGCTCACCGGACAGCACCTGATCGTCGTCAGCGACCGGGAAAACGCCCAGTCCACATCTTCCACCGATTCTTACCTGATTGACCGGTGGTTCTGCCCACGCGCGCAGATCACGCAGGCGATTTTCGACAAGCAGAACGGAGTGACCTGGCTAACGCTGTGGCTGGGAGACGCCACCTGCCAGCACCGGCTGCCGCTGCTCGAACCGCGCGCCGATTTGCTGCAATCTGCGCTGAATAGATGGCTGGTCAACCAAGCCGCGCAGGTTGCACACAGCTAACACCGGCGCTGCCGCAGCAAACACCAAAACACGCCTACCCGTCGCCAACCTGACGGGTAGCAGACGGTTGCCTACCGTTTAGGCCCCGATTCGGACCCGATCTGGCGTAGGGTGGTTGACAATCCCCTCCCCTGCCGCGATAATCGCGTCATGCACACACACCGCTTCCACTTCACGCCCACCCACCGGGCTTTAGCTATCCTGTTAACTGGGCTGCTGCTCGCTAGCCTAGTGGGCTGCAGCCTGACCTCGAACCTGCTCAAGGATACCATCGTGATCACGGCCACGCCGCAGCCGGGAGAGGTGATTCGCCCCTACGTCACGCCCACCACTGCTAGCTATGCCTATGCCAGCCACACCGAACTGGACAGCCATCCGCTGCTGAACGCTGGGCTGTGGCACCTGCAATTTGGCCAATACCAGGCCGCGCTGGAGTCCTTCCAGAGCGCGTCCAGTGACAGTGATCCCGACGTGCGCGCCTCGGCTGCGTTCAACATCGCGCGCACCTACCAACGCGCCGGGGAATATGGCACCGCGGTCAGCGCCCTCACCAGCTTTGTGGAGGGCTTCCCTGGCGATGACCGGGTGCCTAACGCCTATTTTATGCGCGGGGACGCTTATACGCAGTTCGGTCAGTGGCAGGCGGCCATCGACGACTACGCCACCTACTACAACCTGCGCCCCGGCATTATCGACAGCTACGTCTTCGAGCGTATGGCAGACGCCTACTTCAACCTGGGCGACACCGGCTCTGCGCAAGATTACTTCATCCGGGCGGCTGCCGCGCCCCGCGTCGTGCCCGAAAACCTGTGGGTGTACACCACGCTGCAGGACCGCGCCGCCGTCCTGTATGCCAACGCGGGACAGTATGATGCCGCCGTCGCGCTGTACGACAACCAGCTCTTCAGCACCACGGACGACGATAACAGCGCCTACATCATCTACCAGTCCGCCAAATTGCTGGAAGAGTACGCGCAGCTAACCGGCGACACTACGCTGCTGAGCCAGGCCTACCCGCGTTACGAGCGCCTGGTCGATGAATATCCCACCAGCTACTATGCGTTTAATGCGCTGGAAGTCCTGCTCCCGGCAGGCTATGACATCCCGTTCGACCAGCGCGGCACAATCAACTACAATGCAGGCTTGGCCGATGTCCAAAGCCAGGGCTATTACTTCAACCTGGCCGTGGACGACTTCGACACGTACCTGGTGCAAAGCGGCAATGTCGCGCCCGCCGAGATTTTCTTGATGCAAGGCCGGGCCTATCGCGGGTTGGGACGGCATACCGAGTCGTTCCGCGCTTTCCAAAACGTGATCGACCAGGTGCCGCCCAGTAATCCCGCTTATGGCGAGGCATGGCTGGCACAGGGGCGCACGTTGTACCAGCAGGGACGCACTGAGGACGCCGCCACGCATTATGTCGCCCTGGCCGACCAGCACCCCGACCTGCCTGCCGCTGCCGAAGCCCTGGCCCGCGCCGGGTACATCTACGCTATCGACCAGGACAACGTCGTGCAGGCCAACGAAACCTTCGAACGGCTGGCGCGCGATTTTCCCGACAGTCCGTGGACCCACAGCTCCTACCAGGCAGAGGCCTACCTGCATCTTGGCCGGATGCTGGAAAGCGGTGGCCAGACAGACGAAGCCAACGAGATGTACGCCCGCGCCGCCGACGCCAACCCCGGCAGCTATGAGAGCGCGCGCGCCGCTGACCTGCTTCACAACCGCACACCCTTCACGCCGCCTGCCCAGACCACCATCCGGCTGAATGACCAGACGGGTGACGTAGTGGCCACGTATGACCTGGAAACCGAACGCAAGCAAGCCGAAGACTGGCTCCGCGAGCGGTTCGGGCTTTCCCAGAGCGAGGCGCTTTACCCCCTGAGCAGCGACCTGCTGGCCGACCCACTCATGATCCGGGGCCGCGAACTGCTGCTGATGGATGACTTCACCCACGCCGGGCAGGAGTTCGAGGGGCTGCGCGTCGCCTACAGCGACAATCCGCTGGCCACCTACCAATTGGCGGTCTACTTCCGCGATGCGCGGCTCTACCGGCTGTCGATCTTCGCTGCCGCCGATCTTATTATCAGCGCCGAAGCCACCAACTTTGACGCCCCACCCTACCTCGTGCGGCTGCGCTACCCGGTGTATTATGCCGAACTAGTACTGCCCTGGGCTGGCGAATACCAACTCGACCCGCTGCTGGTCTTCTCACTGATCCGGCAGGAAAGCTTTTTCGAAAGCTACGCGACCTCGTTCGCGGCGGCCCAGGGGCTGATGCAGGTCATCCCCAGCACGGCTGCCGAAATCGCGGGCGACCTGGGCGAAGCCGACTTCCAGCCGACCGACATCTACTACCCTTACGTCAACGTCCGTTTTGGCACTTATTACCTGTGGGAAACGCTGGACTACGTTGGCGGGAAGGACGTGATCTATGCCGCGCTGGCCGGTTATAACGGCGGCCCATATCGCGCGCTGCAGTGGCTCGAATCCTCCGGGCAGGACATTGACACCTTCATCGCCACCGTTACCGAACCGGAAACACGCGCGTATGTCACGCGCATTTACCAGCAGTACGCCGTCTACCGCAACCTCTACGGCACCTCTGGCGGCTAACACACGGGGCAACCCGGCCCGTTTTTCATCCGGATAGGTGCCCAACTCGCGTGGGACCTGGTATTCGACCTATACTGCAAGCATTGCTGCACGCATTATCGCTTCCTGTAAAGCGCACTTTTGGAGGAAATACTATGAAACTCGCACGACTCGCATTGGTCATGAGTCTGGGTTTGGCGGTGTTCGCGCTGGCTTTCCCCGCCGCGACCACCACCGCCCAGGTCGATCCCGGCTGGCTTCAGGTGTGGAAAGTTAATGACCCCGCCACGGGCCAGATTCGCATCGAATACCGTGATTCTACGGGCCAGGTGCTGGCTACCTACAACGTCAACCAGGACTTCAACTCGGCAGAAGCGGTTGGCCCCTATGTGCTAGGTGAGCCGTTCCAGGCCATCGCGTTCCTGGACCCGTACCAGGGGTCAATTGTCTACCAGGACGCCAACATCCCCCCAGACACCAGCACCATGTTCTACACTCTCTCGCCGGGTGCTGCGGTGCCAGGTGGCCAGGACTACGCCTTCGCCTATACCATCACCGCCATGCCCAGCGAATTCGAGCAGCCCGCGGTCAGCACCCTCTACTACCACTTTCTCGATGGCAGCCGCACCCAGGTCTACCAGCAGAGCCTGGGCCAGTCGATGCGGCGGTTGGAAGTGGTCGGCTTCACGGACACTGGCGAGATCGTGCTGGCGGTGATGCCGGTGGGCATCGGCGGTTACATCCTGTTCTGGACCTACTCTGAGGTCTCGGTGCTGAACCCCGCCACAGGCATCGCTACCCCCGTGCCGGACATGAGCGGCTTCAGCCCCGACGGGCAATTCTTCGGCAGGGTGACAATCGACAACGGGCAGCCAGCGCTGGAAATCAGCGCCCGTGATGGTGCACTGATGTTGTATCCGGGCCCAGTCCTGCCCGAACCGGTGCAAGTTGGCGGCTCAGTCACATTCTCGCCCACGGGCCGGTGGGTCGCCTACCAGGTCGCGCGCCAGGACCCCGAAAACGAGAAGTTCTGGACTATCGTGGCCGATACGCAGACCGGCCAATCGTCCGTTGTGCTGGAAGACCAGGCGCAGGGCTACGACCTGGCCTATGGCCACATCAGCCGCTGGATGGATGATAATACGCTGGTGGTGGGCGACGCCTGGAGCGGCAGCAGCGCCATTATCGATGTGACCACCAACCAACTGCTGCGCACGGCTACCGGCCAGTTCCTGGGTTATGTCGTCGGCCTGCCCAACACCACCGGATTCGCCGCCTCCAGCACCGCAGCGGAACAATGCCCCGGCGCGCCACCGTCGCGCTTGCAGGCGGGCGAACGCGGACGGGTAACCTTCACCAATGGACTGCCAGTTCGCGTGCGGCAAACCCCGAACGGTACCCAGATCGGCACCCAACCGGAAGGCGCGACCTTCTACGTCTTCTCCGGGCCGGAATGTGCATTCAATTACGCCTGGTGGTACTTGGAGTTTGACGATGGCACCGTTGGCTACGTAGCCGAAGGCGACTTCGACGGCTACTACCTCGAACCCTGGCAGTAAACGCAGGGGAAACAATGCGGCTGGCAGGCGTGGTGCGCGTGCGCGCCTGCCGGCAACTTCACTACCCCTTCTCCCAGGCACAAGGAAGGTAACATACTCCCCACCCCATGACCCGACTTCAGGTGACCGGATCACATAGTCCGCCAGCAAGACAAACACCACCGTCCCCGCTGTACACCTGTTCTTGCCTCAAACTGATAGCGGAAAGTACTATCTGAGGAGGTTCACATGCTCCGCCCCCGCACACTCTGCACGGCCAGTCTCGTTCTCGCACTGGCACTCGTTCTTATCGTGGCCCTGATGCCCACCGGTCTAGCCAACGCCGTATTTCGCACCACGCCCACCCGCATTCCCACGGCGACGTCCATCGGCGGTCCAACGCTGCCGCCCCCGCCTGATGCTCCCACGCTGCCACCGCCTGTCGGACCCACACCCATCGGCGGCCCGACGCGGGTTGGTCCCACGCCCATCGGTGGCCCGACACTGGTCGGCCCAAC
>JAADYV010000009.1 GCA_010092855.1 Chloroflexota bacterium
GAGGACTTGATGCTGGTGCCGCTGTACGGCGCACGCGGGCGCTGGTTGGGCCTTATGAGCGTGGACGATCCGCGTTCGGGCCGCCGTCCCAGTCGGGACGTAGTCGAGGCGCTGGAGTTGTTCGGCAGCCTGGCCGCCTTCAGTATCGAAAACTTCCGCCTGATTCAGCGCATCCAGCAAGAAGCGGAGGCCACCCGCCGCGAACGTGACCGCCTGGCCCAGTTGCACCTGGTCGCCAGCGAAATCCAAAGCGCGCCCGATGTGCCCTCGCGTCTGCAGGTGGTGGCCAACGGTATCCACGACGCTGGGTGGGACCATATTGTCATCACGCTGCGCGATGAGCACCTGGAACCCACCGCCTTGATCCAGGCCGGGTATACGCCCGAAGAAGCGATGCTGCTTTCGGATGATGTGCTGCCGGGAAGTGTGTGGCGCGCCTGGATCAACGACCTGGAGTTTTACGAACTCAATCTCGGCGCAGGTTACTACATGCGCTATAACCACCCCTGGGTCCAGCAAAACGTTTTTGGCGACGAATCGCCCGACCCGGAAAGCGTGCCGGACGACGTGTGGCATCCGCAAGACGTGCTGTACCTGCCGCTGGTCGGTCAGGACCAGAAGCGCATCATCGGTATGATCGCCATGCAGGACCCGGTCGATGGCCTGGTGCCGACCGAGGCCTCGCTCCAGCCGTTCGAATTGATCGCTTCCCAGGCAGCCGCCGCCATCGAAACCACCCGCCTCTACCTGGAAACAGTCCGCGCCGCCGAGCAGGAACAACGCCTCAACGAAATGATGGAGGTGGTGACCGGCTCGATCAGTCCGGAGGGTGTGCTGCAAGCGATTGGGCGTGGGCTGCAGCAGATGGTGCCCTTCACGCGCATGAGCGTGGCCATCTTTAATGAGGCCACCGGGCACTTTGACGTGCTGCGGGCCGACATCGAGCTGGACAGCTCGGTCAACGTGCAGCCCGATGAGCCGCTCTCGATTGAAGACACGGCGATGGGCTTTGCCTATACCGGGATGAAGTCCCATATTTACCAGTTGCAGAACGAACAGGCCGCCCGCGAAACGTATGTTGATCTCGCCGCTTGGTATGCCAACGGCGAGCGCAGCGTCATGATCGTGCCGATGGTTGCTGGTGGGCAGGCAACCGGTACGCTGCGGTTGAGTAGCGAATTAGAGAACGCCTTCGGGTTCAAAGAGAACCTGGACCTCATCCAGCGTCTGGCGAACCTGTCGGCGGTAGCGCTAGACAACGCGCGCCTGTTCCAGGAGGTCCGCGAGCGCGAGCACTTCCTGGCCGCGATGCAGCGCGTGACCCAATCCCTGAACCAGATTTTTGACCTGGGTAGCGTGCTGCGCACCATTTGTGACGAAAGCCTGCCCATTCTCGGCGTGGAAGGCGCTTACGTCTGGCTGACAGTGGGTGAGGAGTTGATCGGTATCGCCGCGAGTGGCTCGGCGCACGAAGCCTTCAGCGGTATGACGGTTCCGATAGACGACGAGCATATTCTGGCGTCGCGCGTAGCGTCGGAACGGAGTCCGCTATACGTCAACAACTTGCAGCAGCGCGAAGACCGCGCCCAGATCGTGCCCCTGACCCAATTGCAGACCATTCACGCGATCCTGGGCGTTCCGCTGCTGCGCGAAGACCGCGTCCTGGGTACGCTGATGCTGGTCGAGGCGGACGCGGGCCAGCGCTTCGACGATACCGACGTTGAGCAAGCCTCGGTGTTTGGTATCCAGGCCGCGATCGCGATTGAGAACGCCCGCCTGTTCGAAGAAGCCGAGCAGCGCGCCAGCGAACTCGATGCCCAGGCCCAGCGTCTGGCGCTCATCAACCGCATTGCCACCCGCGTCGCGCAGGCCTTCGAGCCGCGCGAGATTTACGAGATTGCGCTTAACGAACTGCAAGACGCCGTCGGCGCGATGTACAGCGGGTTGGTGTTGTTCGAAAGCGAAACCACCGGGCGGCTGGTGATGGGTACCCATCCCAATGATGCGGCACGCGCGGATACTGCCATTGTGCTGGTTGATAATGTCTCGGTAGACCTGGTGCGCGAAACCCACCGTCCGGTCACCTCCGAGGACGTGCAGCACGATCCACGCTTCAAGCCCGTATGGAAGTCACTAGAAGCGCGCGGCACCCAGGCGATTATGATTGTGCCGCTGATTGTGGGTGACGAGGTAATCGGCACCATCGGCCTGGACTTCGCCGAACACCAGACCTTCACCGCCAACCAGATCGAACTGGCCGAAACTATTGCCAGCCAGGTGTCGGTCGCGCTGGACAAGGCGAACCTGCTTAAGGAAGCCGAGCAGCGGGCCGCCGAGCTCGACCGGCAGGCGCGGCGTCTGGCGACCCTCAACCGCATGTCGGCCCGCCTGTCGCAAACGCTCGACCCGCCCGAAATTTACAGCATTCTGCTCAACGAACTGCAAGCCGCACTTGGCGTGCAGTCCAGCAACCTGATGCTGATCCAGGGCAATGAGTCGCACCTGGCGCTTAGCACGCACCCGATGGACTCACCGCTGCCCGACCTGCGCGTGCCGATCAAGGGCAACCATGTCGTCGAGTCGATTGTTGAAAGCAAACACCCCTACGTGGCTGAAGATGTGCTGGAAGACCCGCAGTTTGAAATGTTGCGCGACTTCCACCAGGCACGCGGGATCGGCGCGATCCTGATGGTACCGGTGACAGTCGGGGACCGAGTGTACGGTATGTTGGGGCTGAACTCCGCCATTCCGCGCAAGTTCACCGAGGCCGAGATTGAACTGGCAGTCACAGCCGCCAACCAGGGCGCGGTGGCGCTCGAAAAGGCGCGCCTCTTCACCGAGACGCAGCAGCGCGCCATCGAGCTGGATGCGCAAGCGCAGCGCCTGGCGCTCATCAACCGCGTATCGACCCGCCTGGCCCAGACGCTCGACCCGCAAGAAATCTACGCTATCGTGTTGAGCGAACTGGCCGACGTGCTGGAGATTGACCTCGGTGGGCTGGTGCTGTTTGAGGACGACACACTTGGCCGGCTGGTGTTGAGTTACCCCTTCGACCAGCCGACACCTGACTACATTTTCGAGCTGGAGGGCAACCGCTCGATGGAGGTTGTGCGCCGGACGCGCCAGCCCCTGGTTTCGGAAGATCCATTGTCCGATCCAGCGTTCGAAAAGGCCTGGGATATTCTGCGCGAGCGCGGGACCCGCTCGCTGATTGTGGTGCCGCTGGTGGTGGGCGACCAGGTGATCGGCACGGTCGGGCTGGACTCCACGCACCCGCGTGAGTTCACCGAGGCCGAAATCGAGCTAGCCCAGACCATCGTCAGCCAGGCCGCGCTGGCGGTCGAAAAAGGGCGTTTATACAACGAAACGCTCAACCTGACCATCTTTAACCAGGCGGTGGTTGAGTCGATCCAGCAGGGTATTGTCGTGCTGGACCGCGAGTTGAATGTGCGCCGCGTCAACCGCTATATGACCGAATTTTATGGCTGGGGGGCCGACGCAGTGGGACACCCGCTGTTTGGCTACCGGCCTGACTATGAAGACTTCCTGCGCGAGCCGATTGCCGTCGCGCTGGGCATGGGCGAGCCACAGGCCGAGTTCGAGGTCGAGCGCACCGATTCCACGGGTGGCGCGTCGATCCGCAACTATTATGTCTACCCCATGCTTGAAGGGCGCACGGTGACCGGTATCGTGATCCTGGTTGAAGACGTTACCGAGCGCGCTCGGCTGGAAGCCGACCTCAACGCGCGCGCGATCCAGATGGCGGCGCTGTCCGAAGTGTCCGGCCAGATCACGTCCACGCTGGAACCCGACCAGGTGATCAACCTCATCCTGGATGCGCTGGGCCGCGTGATCCCGTTCGATGGTGTGTCGCTGTGGCAGCTCACACCGGAGCAGGACGAGCTGTCGATCATTGCCGCGCGGGGGTATGACGCACCGGGCACGCCCGATGCTAACGCCCTGATCGGGCAGGTGGTGCAGCTTTCGCAGAGCGCACTGTTCCGCGAGATGGCTGAACAAGCCCAGGTCGTCAACGTCGGCGATGTCAGTGTCGGCGATACGCGCTTCCCGCATGGCGACGAGGCGGCCTACAAGAGCTGGCTGGGCACCCCGCTCATCAGCAAGGGCACTGTCGTCGGCGTGCTCACGCTCGAAAAAGAGGAGCCGAATTTCTACAACGCGCTTCACGAGCAGTTGACGCTCACCTTTGCGAACCAGGCCGCTGTTGCGCTGGAAAACGCTCGGCTGTTCCAGGAAACCCGCGACCGCGCTATTGCGCTGGACGAACAGGCGCAGCGGCTGGCACTGCTCAACCGGGTGTCGCTGGCGCTGGCCCAAACGCTCGACCTGGAGAACATCCTGGAGATTGCGCTGCGCGAAACCTCAATTTCGCTGGGCGTCAACGAAGGCGCGGCCATCCAGATGGACCAGGAAAATCAGTTGGCCCAGATCATTGTGGAATATCCGCGCGGCGATGCCCCGCCGGAACAGGTCTTTGACCTCGGCAAGAACGCGGCCCTGCGCCGGGTGCAAGAAAGCCTGCTGCCGCTAGCGGTGGAAGACATCGATGCCAGTCCAATGGCCGCCAGTTTGCGCCAGTTGCTGCGCCGCGACGATGTCATGAGCACGCTGCTGGTGCCGCTGCTGGTCGGTGGGAACGTGATCGGCTTGCTGCGATTGGATGCCGTGGGCCACACGCGCCCCTTCACCCACGAACAGGTCGAACTGGCTCAGACGATTGCCAGCCAAGCCGCCATCGCGGTGCAGAACGCGGCTCTGTTCGAGCAAAGCGCGGTCCGCACCAGCGAACTGGAGACTCTGTTCGAATCGGCGCAGGCGACGGCGGTGACCCTCGACCTGAACGAAGTGGTGCGTCGCGTGACGATCCAGATGCTCAGCGCGCTGCGCGCCGATGCCTGCACCATCTTCCTGTGGGATGACGTGAACAACCGCCTGATCGTACACGGCGATATCAGCGCCCGGCCCGACGATGTCGTGTCGGACCAGCCTGGCGATATCCACAACGTGAGCGATTACCCCCTGCGCGGACGGGCACTGCGCGAGCGCGAGTTGATCATCATGCGTGCCGATGAGCCGGACTGGCCCGAAGAGGAATTGCAGGTGCTGATCCAGCACCGCGCGGCGAGCCGCATGTTGATCCCGCTGGTCGTTAACGAACTGTCGATTGGGTTGGTCGAAGTCGAGACCGTCGAC
>JAADYV010000626.1 GCA_010092855.1 Chloroflexota bacterium
AAACGACACGGCATGGTCGAATGTATCCACAGTCATGCAAAGACTGAGTACCGAGAGCGCCGGAAGCTGTTTGATCACCACATTCAACGGCGCATTCGACTCGTCGTTGCGGATCAGCTTCAACCGCAGTTCAATCTTGCGGATGCGCTCGGTTTCGGCCCGTAGCTGCTGCTCAATCTCGGCTTTCTTGAGCAGCAACATGCCCTGCATTTCCTCCGTTGACACGTTGTCGCCCAATGCCCGCCGAATCTGGTCCAGCGATAACCCCAACTCCTTAAGTGCCAGGATACGGTTGAGTTGGGACATTTGCCCGGCGCTGTAAAACCGATAGCCACTAAGCGGATCGATGTGGCTGGGTTTCAGCAATCCGATTTCGTCGTAGTAGCGCAGCATACGTTTGGAAACCTGTGCCAAATGCGCAAATTCGCCCACTTTGAACATCGCTAGCTGCTCCTTTTCACACACACAATCCCATCATAAACGTTGCCGCTGCGTGAAAGTCAAGCCCTTTTGCGGATCGTTTTTCGGTGAGCGACACTCGCCAGGTTTTCCAAGAGCTCTGCCCCACCACCGGATTGTATTTTCTTGAGGTCCGATTCGCGCGCCCGGTTACATCCTGGCCATGTGTGGTCTCGCAACCGGTCTACAGCGTCGCCTTGATTGAGCCGCCGTCCACCGGCAGCAGCACGCCGTGCACGTAACTCGCCGCCGAAGAACACAGGAACACCGCCACCCGCGCGAATTCTTCCGGGTCGGCCATGCGCCCCAGCGGTATGCTAGTCGTGCGCGTTTGCAGCGCTTCGGCCACCGTGATCCCGCGCGCCTCCGACTGGGCTTGCAGCAGTTCTTCCACGCGCCCGGTGCGTGTCCAGCCGGGCAAAATGCTGTTGACGCGAATGCCCTCCGGCCCCAGCTCTGCCGCCAATGACTTGGTCAGCCCGCCGACCGCCATGCGCACGCTGTTGGACAGGATCAGGCTGTCTATCGGCTGCTTGATCGAGGTGGACGTGATGGTCAGGATCGCGGCGCGGTCGCTCTGGCGCAGGTGCGGCAGCGCAGCGTGGATCAGGCGCACGGCGCTCATCACCGTCAGCTGGAACGCCTCTTCCCAGGCGTCGAGCGGCGTGGACTCGAACGTGCCCGCCGGGGGCCCGCCCGCATTGGTGACCAGCACGTCCAGCCCGCCGAAGTGCTCCACCGCCCCCTGCACCACTGCCTCAGCTACGCGCGGATCGGCCACGTCACCTGGCAGTGCGATCACGTCTGCGCCGGTGTCTTTGCTCAACTCGGCGGCGGTGCCTTCCAGGTCGGACGGGTCGCGCCCGTTGATGGCCACACGCGCCCCCTCCAGCGCAAACTGACGTGCTGTCGCCCGGCCTAAGCCCCGGCTGCTGGCCGCCACCAGTACTCGTGTTTCCTTCAGTCCCAGGTCCATGTCAGGCCCTCGCTTCGTAGACCATGATCAGCCGGTCGACGCCATCCCGGTAGTAGTCTTCCTGAACACCAGTGCTCTTGTATCCGAGTTTCTCACACAGCGCGATCCCGGCGTCGTTGTCGTGCAGCACAGTGGTCTTGATGGTGCGCACGCCATGCTTGAGCAGTTGGTCCATGCAGTGCTGCATCAGGGCGCGCCCGACCCCCATCCGGCGGCTGTGGGCCTGCACCGCGAAGTTGAGCACCCAGCCGGACGCGCAGTCTGCGGCCACCGCGCCGCAAATGTGCCCGGCCAGCGCGCCGTCGCGCTCCGCCACCCAGATCAATTGGGGAAACAAGTCGTATAACTGGCGGAAGAAATATTCCGAATAAGCCCCACTGCCATACACATTTCGCTCCAACGCGGTCAGGTACGGCAGGTCATCGGGCGTAAACAAACGAATGGTAATTTCCGGTTTGGTCACAATGGTTATTCCTCCATGAACAACGCCATGATCCGCAACCTAAGGTAGCATACAATCGGGGAATCGTGCTACTCACCACCAGGGGAACTTACGCCAGCTCGACGCGGAAACACACGCGCCCGACCCCGATCTCGTCGCCGGAGGAGAGTACGACCGGCTCATAAACCGGTTCGCCATTGAGCAAGGTGCCATTGCTGCTGTCACGGTCTTCCAGCCACCACTGTCCGCCGCGCCGTGTGACCAGGGCGTGCTCCTGGCTGCAAAAGGTATCGGCCAGCACAACCGTGTTGGCGGGCGCGCGACCCAGGCTGGTTAGCGGCTGCAGGGGAAAACTTGCGCCAACGGCAACGCCGAGGTCGACGTCAGCATCCGCCGCCTTAACCACCACCAGACGACCACCCTGCCGCCGGGTGCTTTCGGCAATGACCGCAGCGGTCCGGTAATCGCGCCACACCACGAGGAATACTGCGCCCATCAGCACTACCAGCAGCACGCCCGCCACCAGTCGCAAGACCAGCAGCACGATCTCAGTACTCACCGGGTGTCGTCCTCTGGCGGTGCATCAGGATCGAAAGCGTTGAGGCCGACGGCGGTATCGCCCCCGGAGCGCAGTGCAGCGTGATCAACGTCGGCGTCGTCCACGTCGTCCACCTCGTCTTCCACGTAGACGACGGTCACCCCCGCCAGCGCAATCACGTCGCCGGGCCGCAGCGCGACTTCGGTGATACGCGCCCCGTTGACAAAGGTCCCGCCCCGGCTGCCCAGGTCGTAGAGCACAAACGCACCCTGCCGATACCGAAGCTGCGCGTGCTGGCGGCTGATGCGCGAATCGTCCAGCACAATCGTGTTGTCGTGCCGCCGCCCGATGGTGATCACGCTGCGATCCAGCGGC
>JAADYV010000627.1 GCA_010092855.1 Chloroflexota bacterium
AAGGTTATGACCTGCTGCTTTCGGCCCAGATGCGCGGCGAAGAAGAACTGAGCGCCTACCGTCGGATGGTCGCGGGCGGACGGTTGGACGGGATGGTGCTGGCTCGGGTGATGCAGCACGATCCTCGCATTGACTATCTCAACGACGTACTGCACCCATTTGTAGTCTTTGGTCGTTCGGAAAACCCAACCTACCCCTACATTGATGTTGATGGGGTTAAAGCCATTTACCAGTTGGTCCAACACTTTGTCGACCTCGGCCACCGGCGCATTGGCTTCATCCTCTCGCCGCCAGAACTGGCTTTTACCACACACCGGTTAAACGGCTACCGGCAGGCATTCGGCGATTTCGGGCTAACCTACGATGAACGATATGTCGTCCCCGGTGATTTGACACGCCAGAGCGGATGGCAGCAGGCACACAACTTGCTTGACCTGAGCCCGCCGCCAACAGCCATCATCGCCTGCAACGACATCATGGCCCTGGGCGCGATGCGCGCCATCAAAGAAAACGGCCTGGTCGTCGGGCAAGACATTGCCGTGGCCGGGTTCGATGGCATTCCCGAAGCAGAGTATGCCATGCCGCCGTTGACTACCGTTGCCCAGCCCATTCACGACATCGGTGCGCGGCTGGCCCGCATGTTGATTTTGCTCATTCGCGGCGAAGAACTGGAAGAACCCCAGGTTTTGCTGGAACCACAACTGATCATTCGCGAGTCAAGCGGTTTTCATACCGCATAATCTACCAAGTGGAAAGGAGGCCAATCTATCGGGCAAACACAGGTCTTGACGAGTCTTTTTGTGATGTCCTCGTGCACGAGGCATAAGCCGCCAGTCTTTGAAATACAGCAAACTAAACTAGGAGGAAAGAAATGAACAAGCGTGCATTGATTGCGATTTTGGTTGTGATGGCGATGGTGACCGCGGCTGTCCCGACGACGACCCCCGCTGCCCAGGCACAGGGTGGTTCGCTCGTTTTCTGGAGCACTGAAACCCAGCCCGAACGTGCCGCCAAAACGTTGGAAATCATTGAAAACTTCACTGCCGAGACGGGCATTGAAGTAAACCTCGTGCTGACGGACGAGAACACCCTCGACAGCCTGATGGCCGCGAACCTGGCCGCCGGTACGCTGCCGGATGTGGTTTTCCACCCGGTTGACTTCACGGCGTCCTGGTACGCACAGGGCATTCTCGATGCCGAAGCTGCCACCACCGTGATCGAGGACCTCGGTGAAGAAACGTTTAGCGCGCTGAATCTGGTCGGCGTTGAAGATGGCATGTACGCCGCAGTGCCCACCGATGGTTGGGGCCAGTTGTTGGTCTACCGTGCTGACCTGTTTGCTGAAGCCGGCCTCGAACCACCCACGACCTTCGAACTGATCGAAACCGCTGCCGCCGCGCTTAACGATCCCGAGAATGACTTCTACGGCATCACCTCTGCCACCGACGAAAGTGAAGTCTTCATGCAGCAGACCTTCGAACACTTCGCGCTGGCCAATGGCGTGGAACTGACTGATGATGACGGCAACGTGACGCTAGATACGGCTGCGATGGCCGAAGCGCTGGACTTCTACGGCAACCTGCTGGCCAACTACGGTCCTCCAGGAGCCTGCGGCGTGGTCTGCACCCGTGCAACCTACTTCGCTGGCCAGGCTGGTATGATCGTCTGGTCGCCCTTCATTCTGGACGAAATGGCTGGTCTGCGTGACGCGGCCCTGCCCAACTGCCCCGAATGTGAAGACAACATCGCCTATCTGGCCGAGAACAGCGGCATCGTCCCGGCGTTTGTTGGTCCCAGCGGCAGCGAACCGGCCCAGTACGGCCAGGTCAGCAACATGGGTATCAGCACGACTGCCGACACCGACGCGGCCATCGAATTCGTGGAATTCTGGCTAAGCGATGGCTATCTCGACTGGCTGTCGACTTCGCCCGAAGGCAAGTTCCCGATGCACCGCGGCACTCCGGACGAACCCACCCTGTATATCGACGGCTGGAGCCAACTGGAAACCGGCGTTGATCGTCGTGCCCCGCTGGGCGACTACTACGGTGAAGAAGTGCTGCAGATTCTCATCGAGGGCGCAACCGGCTTCAACCGTTGGGGCTTCGCGAAGGGCCAGGGCCAGTTGGTGAGCGGTGTTTACAGCGAACTACCCGTTCCGACCCTGCTGCGCGATGTGCTCGACGGCAACCTGGACGGTGCAGGCGCTGCGTCTGAAATCCAGATTTGGGTTGAAGACATTCAGGCCGCGCTTGAAGAGTAGTTTTTTGTAGAATGACCCTGGAGAGCCGGGCCCCCCGCCCGGCTCTTATGTATTACAGGAAAAAGCATTTCGGGAGAAACGGTCATGTCTCTATATTGGGATATCGTGTACCGGTTGTTTGATGACATACGCCAGCGCTTTGATACGCTGCGCAACGAATATAGTTTTATCAACCCAACGATGGGCGCGCTGGTGATGGTGGCCGGGGGGTGGCTCGCGACCGAACTCGGCGTGCTGAAAAACCTCTTTGATTTCGGCTTCTTGCAGTTCGTCGTCTACGCGATGCTATGGGCCATCTTGGGCGGTTTGCCAGGATACGCCCTGTTCGCGATGCGAAACTACAACCCACAGCTGGGGCTGCGCATAGGCATAGTCACCGGGATTGGCATCGGCGCAGCACTGGCCAGTGTGAACAACCTTTCCGTCAGCCAGATTGTGAGTCATGCGTTTGTGATGGCCGTGGTCCTTTCCCTGGTGAGTTTCCTGCGGCCCGATGGAACCTACCGCGGCCAGCGGCCCTACGGGCAACGCGCGGCGGACCTGCTGCCGGTGCTGGTGCCAGGGCTGCTCTTGCTGGCGGCAGCCGGTGTGCTCCTCGGCGCATGGTCCATCCTGTACGATGTAGGACTCATCACCGATGGCAAATTGACTACAGTTGAATATGACGCGAGCAACTACACCCAGTTCCTCGATTTTGTGCCGCTGCAAACCGTGCTTTACCTGGTGCTATGGGCCATCATCGGCGGCCTGCCCGGTTTCTACATCTTCTACAGCCGCAATCACAATCCCCGTGTAGGCGGGCGGATGGGCCTGCTCACTGGCGTAGGGCTAGGCGTGCTGTTCTCCGGGGCAGACAGCCTACAGGCCCAAGACATCTTTGACATTGCGCTGTTCCTGTGGCTGTGGGCCATTGTGCTCAGCCTGTTCATCCCGCGCGGCAACCACGCCGAAACCACTTCAATCCGCCAGCGCATTGCAGACCTGGCCTATGGTCTGCTGCTGCCAACTTTCCTGGTCGTGATCGGAATCGTGGTCGTACCCATGCTGTGGAACGTGCTGTTCGCGTTCCGGCCCATCCGACTGCGCACGCTGCAAGACGTCGAGTTGCTGAGTCTGCAAGACCTGACCACCGACAATTTCAACCATCCCGACCGGGGCATTTTCCATTCCCGTAAGGGGCCGTTTTCGATCTGGGGCGCGATAGGCCTGAGCTGGGACGAAGTCGCGCGCTTCTGGAAACTGCTGTGGGTTTCGTTGGTCTACACCTTTTCGGGCAGCATCCTGGCCATCTTCATGGGGCTGGTCGCAGCGCTCATCGTCAAGGACCGCTTTCCGGGCCGGAGCGTCTTTCGTGGGATTCTGCTGTTCCCGTATATTGCGCCCATCGTGGCTGTGACCTTCATCTGGCAGCAGATGTTGGACGGCACCACCGTCGGCTTCATCAACCAATTGCTGTTGGATACAGAAGAGTTCCTGAACACCGACCTCGCGCTTAACGTTAACTTGCTGGATCGGCGGATCAGCTACCTCCGCGAACAGGAGTGGGCGCTGCGCAGCGTGATCTTCTTCCAAGGCTGGCGCTACTTCCCGTTTGCGTTTCTGTTCATCCTGGCGCGTATCCAGGCGATTCCAGACGAACTGTATGAGGCCGCCAAAGTGGACGGTGCCGCCCCCAGCCAGCGCTTGATGTTCATCACGCTACCACAGTTACGGGCTGTGTTCGGCACGCTGTTCTTGCTGCGCTTTATCTGGACCTTCAACAAGTTCGAGGACATCTTTTTGCTCAACGGCGGTGCAGGCGACACCGAAGTAGTACCGATCCAGATTTATGAATGGCTGTTTTCGCGCCAAAATGTGGGCGCATCGTCGGCGGTTGCGCTGGTGATGGCGGCGGTCTTGTTCCTGCTGGTCGGCATCTACTTCCGCTGGTTCCTGGTCGAAGAGGATTAATGATCATGAGCATCTCATTTATACTCACTTGGGTAATTGTGTGGGCCTATATCGGCGCAGTAGGCACCCGCCGCGTCTTCCTACGGAAACACAAATACACACCCCAGAGTTATTGGATCGGGGCAGTCTTGGGCGGGATAGGGTCGCTGGTGGTGTTGGTTCCGTTCTGGCTGCTGTTTTTGGCGTTGGCGAAGGACACGCGCGAGTGTCCCCAATGCCACAACGAAATCCCCGGCGCGGCACACCATTGTCCCCACTGCAACACGTACCAACACACCGCTGCCTACGAAACGTGGAAAGCGCGCATGGACCGGCCCACCCCGGCCCGTTATACGGTCTTTAACAGCCGGGAGAAATTCGAGTCAATGATCGGCAGAGTGGTGAAATGGACGCTCATCGCGTTCTTCTTCATCATCACGGCGTTCCCGTTCTACTGGATGTTGAACCTGTCGGCACGTCCCTACCAGGACGTCGCGCGCAATCCCACCAAGCTGGTGCCGAGCTCCGCGCAAATTCAGGACGTGCCCGATGCGTTCGACGAGGTATGGACGACCTACAATTTCAAGGAATATGTGCAAAACAGTATCAAACTGTCATTCCTGACGGTGGCGTTGACGCTGCTGCTGTCGATTCCGGGTGCGTATGCCACTACCCGCCTGGACTTCCGGCTGAAAAACGTGATGAGTTCGGGTATTCTGCTCGTATACATGTTCCCCGCCATCGTGATCTCGATTCCCCTGTTTGTGGTGTATACCAAGATCGGGTTGCGTGGCAAGCTGTCGGGGATGGTGCTGCTGTACATGTCGGCGACGCTGCCTGTGTCGCTGTACATGCTGCGCAGCTACTTCACCACCATCCCGGTCGAATTGGAGGAAGCGGCCCTGATCGACGGCTGCACCCGGCTGGAAACAATCTGGCGTATCACGATTCCCCTGTCGCTGCCCGCGATTGTGACTGTCGCGCTGTACGTGTGGATGATCGCGTGGAACGAATTCTTGTATGCGCTGCTGTTTTTGCTCGACCAGCCAGACAACTGGACGCTGCCGCTTGGTTTGCAGCAATTGAATAAAGCCCAGGAAGTCCCCATCTCGTACCTGATGATCGGGTCGCTGGTAATCACTATTCCCGTAATCGTGATATACCTTGGCCTGGAACGCTTCGTAACGTCGGGCCTGACCGCTGGTGCGGTGAAGGGCTAAGCCCCATGCCACAGCATCAGTCAGGTGCAGGCAAGCTGTCGCAAGTCACCCAGTAGACGGGGATAATCCACTGCCCCGTCTGCTGGCGGCCTGAGCTGGTCGCTAGCGCAGATCGTCCAGCAGCAGAGATGCGGCTACCCGGCCTGATAGTGTTACCATCGGCACGCCGCCGCCGGGATGCGTGGTTCCCCCGGCGAAGTACAGCCCCTTGATGTCTGGAGCACGGTTGTGAGGACGCCGGAACGCCGCCCAGCGGTTGTTCGATGACGCACCATACAATGCCCCTCGCCGCGCGCCAGTCAAGCGCTCGATGTCGACCGGCGTCAGCCTGCGCTCAACTCTGATCTTGTCCCGCACGTCCAGCCCTAACGACGCCAACCGTTGCAGCACCACGTCACGGTACGCGGACCCCTCGCGCTTCCAATCCCAGGCACGACCCAATGCCGGGGCATTCACCAGCACAAACCAGTTTTCGTGGCCTGGTGGCGCATCATCCGGATTGGCCTTGCTGGTCATGGTGACGTAGATCGTAGGCTCAGCCGGGGGAACTCCACGCTTGAAAATATCTCTGAACTCGCGGCGGTAGTTTGACGAGAAGAAGATGTTGTGGTGCGCAAGAGAATCGTGCTGGCCTTCGACACCTAACAGCAGCACAAAACCCGAACACGACGGCTCAGCGCTGGTCAACCGTTTGAGCCGCCGGGTGTTGATCACCGCGCCATTCAGCAGCTGCTCGTAGACTGTCGCCACGTCTACGTTGGCGATCACGGCCTGGGCTGGCAGGTACAGATCATCCTCCAGCACAACGCCGCTTACCTGCCCATCGTGCACCACAATCGCCTCGACGGGGCAACCGGTGCGAATTTCGACACCGAGTTCCTGCGCCACCCGGGTTAGCGCCTG
>JAADYV010000628.1 GCA_010092855.1 Chloroflexota bacterium
ACGCACAACAAATGTGGACATGATATGCTCCTCCTGGTTGGGATCGGTCATTACACGCGGCTTCATTGTACAGCCGACCGCGCGCAGCGGCTAGCAGGCGAAACCCATTCCCTAGATGCCATGCTGCTGCCCCCCCCCTCCATCATTTGTGTGGTCACTGTGTTCAGTATTGACTGAACAGATAGAACACGATATACTGGTAATCAGATATACAGCGCCACACGCGCACCCAGGAGCACACACAGTTATGTCCACCAAACCCACCGAACAACAGCAAGCGTTCATCGAAGAAGCGGGCCTGTTCTTTGAACAAGCCGGGTGGACACGCATGGCCGGGCGGCTGTTGGGCTGGCTGTTGATCTGTGATCCGCCGCATCAAAGCAGCAAGGAACTGGCCGCCGCGCTCCAGGCCAGCAAAGGCTCGATCAGCGCCACCACCCGCATGTTGGAACAGGTCCGGCTCATTGAGCGCTTGAGCATCCCCGGCGAACGCCGTGACTATTTCCGGCTGCGCGATGATGCATGGGACCAGGTGATGGAAGGGCAGATGCACGAGCTGGCCAAGCTCCAGGCGGTGGCGCAGCGGGCCGCCGAGCAGATCGCGGACGCCGATGATGAGCGGCGCGCGCGCGTGGACGACCTGCTGTTTATGACGGATTTTTTGCTGAGAGAATTCCCGGCCCTGCTAGAACGATGGCGCGCGGTTCGCCAGGAGCGCCGGACACCCGACTAGATTGGCCCCCGCCGGGGCCACACCTTACCAACCCAAATAGACTTGTTTCGGTCCCTGAAAAGGGGATTTTTTTTGCCATCCTGCTGCTATCAGCGGACATATTTTCTGAAAGGGACCATGCATGGACGCAATCATCCAAACCGTCAACCTGACGCACCGCTACGGGAGCTTCACGGCAGTCCAGGACGTGAACCTGAGCGTACAGCCGGGTGAAGTCTTCGGCTTTTTGGGGCCGAATGGGGCCGGGAAGACGACCACCATCCGCAATATGCTGGACTTCATCCGCCCGGCAGCGGGCACGATCCGCATTTTCGGGCTGGATGCCCGGCGCGACAGTCTCGCCATCCGGCGGCGCATCGGCTACCTGCCCTCCGAACTCAAGCTGTGGGAGAACTGGACCGGCGTGCAGTTCATCCGCTGGCTGGAAGACGTGCGCAAAAGTCACTTCCTCGACGAAGCGCACCGGCTGGCCGAACGGCTGGACTTCGACCTGGGGCGCTCGCTGAAGGGCATGTCCACCGGCATGAAGCGCAAAATGCGCATCATCGCGGCGCTGGCCCACCAGCCGGAACTACTCATCCTCGACGAGCCGACCACCGGCCTCGACCCGCTGATGCAGCAGGCGTTTCACGAGGTAGTGCGCGAGGCGCGCGCCGCAGGCCGGACCGTGTTCCTGTCGTCGCACAACCTGCCGGAAGTCGAGCAGATTTGCGACCGGGTGGGCATCATCCGCGCGGGCAAGCTGGAGGCCGTCGAGCGCGTGCACGACCTGACGCGCGTGGCGTTCCGCTGGCTGGAGGTCACGCTGGACCGCCCGGCAGCGGTTGATGGCTTCCGCGCGATTGAGGGCGTCGATGGCCTGCTGGCCGACGGGGCGCTGCTCCGGATGCGCATCGCGGGTCATGCCAACATCGACACCGTGATCAAACAGGTCGCCCAACACACCATCACCGATATCCGCTTTGAACAACCCACGCTGGAAGAAATCTTCCTGGCGTACTACGGCAAAGCACACGGTGCCACCAACGGCATCACCAACGAAACCGCAGACAGCACCCCCAAGGAGGCGTAACCATGCTGCCGGTACTCAAGAAATCCTTGCGCGACTCGCGCGGACTGCACCTCTGGCTGGTGATCGGGCTGGGCGCGTATACCCTGCTGATTATGAGCTTTTACCCGACCATCGTCGAGCAGTCGGAAGAAATCGACAAGCTGATCGACAGTATGCCCGACCAGTTCATCGCCATGTTCGTGGGTGATGACCTGACCGACATCAGCGTCTCCGATCCGGGCATCTTCCTCAACGGGCGGTTCGTCATCTGGACCATGTTGATCCTGGGCGCGGTGGGCATCAACCAGGCGTTTAGCGCCGTGACCAACGCCGAACGCGACGGCACGCTGGATTTCATGCTGAGCCTGCCCGTCTCGCGGCGCAGCTACCTGGTGGGGCGCATGATCAATACCGCGATCACCATGCTGATTGTGCTGACGTCGTCGCTGCTGATCCTGCTGCTGGCGCGCGAAATCTGGCCGGAATTCGACATCGCGGTTGATAAGCTGGCGCTGGCCGTCTACGGCATGTTCCTGGTGGTGATTGTCATCGCGGCGGTGGCGTACCTGCTGGCCGCGCTGCTGCCCGCCAGCCGGAATTTCGGCGGCGCGATGGCCTACCTGTTTATGATGGGGTCGTACCTGGTCTACAGCCTGTCGGAAACGGTCGAAGGGCTGGACAAGGTCCAACCGTTCCTGATTTTCCACTACTACAACGCCTCGCGCGTAGTCCGGGACGGGGCCGAGGTCGGCAACTGGCTGCTGCTGGCGGCGCTGGCGCTGGTGTGCTTCGGTGTGGCGTGGTGGGCCATCGACCGCAAGGACCTCGCGGTCTGAAGGGCGGCGCACCGTCTGAAGGCAGGCGCATTACCGGCGGCAACAACGGGCGGATGATACACACATCATTCGCCCGTTTTAGATTCCGCAAGTTCGCTCGTATAATCAGGCATATGCTTGATCAGCCAGCAACACGACTCCCTCCTGATTGCTGACCCGCTGATCGCTGATCGCTTATTTAAGGAGACAATAGTTTATGTTCGACGATTTTGCCCCCAAGCTGGCCAAAGTCCTGACCGAGTATTCACAGCCCGTCAACCCCGGCGACACCGTCACTATCTATGGCGCGGCGGACGCCATGCCGCTGGTCGAGGCGTTGTACGAGGCGGTGCTGCGGCGCGGCGGCCATCCAACGGTGGAGCTGCGCTATTCACAACTGCAAGAAATGTTCTACCGCCACGCCAACGACGACCAGCTCGCCTACCTCCCTCCGCAGGCCATGACGTGGATCGAGCAGACCGACATCATGTACAACCTCAAGGCGGAGCGCAACCCGCTCTCGCTGACCAATGTGCCGACGGAGAAGCGCGCCAAAGCCCGCGAAGCCCTGCGCCCCTTCACCGAGGCGTATTTCCGCCGCTTTGGGGATGGTTCGTTACGCTGGACCATTGCCGCCTGGCCCACCGAAGGGTTGGCGCAGTTGGCCGAGATGGGGCTGCTGGATTACACCGAGTTTATTTACAAGGCGTGTGCGCTGGACCAGGACGACCCGGTGCAGCACTGGCTGGCGTTTAAGGCGCGGCAGGATAAGCTGGTGCAGTGGATGAACGGCAAAAAACACTGCGAGGTGCGCGGCCCCGGCATCGAGATCGATTTTGACTTCACCGACCGGCTGTGGGTCAACGCGCACGGCGACCTCAACATGCCCGACGGCGAAATCTACACCGGCCCGGTCGAGGAGTCGGTGAACGGGCACGTCGAATTCAGCTACCCCACCGTGTACCTCAACCGCCAGGTGAGCGGCGTCAAACTCACGTTCAAGGACGGCGTGGTGGTCGAAGCCTCGGCAGAGAAGGGCGAAGACTACCTGCTGGCCCAACTCGACCTGGACGCGGGCGCGCGGCGGCTGGGCGAATTTGCTATCGGCACCAACACCGGCATCCAGCAGGTGACGGGCGACACGCTGTTCGACGAGAAGATCGGCGGCACGATTCACATGGC
>JAADYV010000010.1 GCA_010092855.1 Chloroflexota bacterium
CCCGGAACGCACCCTGATCCTGGGCTGGAACCGGCGCGCGACGATTGTCATTCAGCAGTTGGACCTGTACGTTGCGCCTGACTCGGAGGTGATGGTTGTGGCGGAACTGCCGGAGGTGGGCGACATCATTGCCGACCTGCGCGGCAGCCTGCGCAATCTACAGGTCCACTTCCGCTATGGCAGCACGTCCTCGCGCCAGGTGCTGGACAGCCTCAACGCGCACACCTTCCACCACATCATCACGCTGAGTTACATGGACATCCTGGGCATTCAGGAAGCCGACGCGCGCACGTTGATCACGCTGCTGCATCTGCGCGATATCGCGGAGGGAACCGGCAGCCGTTTCTCGATTGTGAGCGAGATGCTGGACGTGCGCAACCGGGAACTGGCCGAGGTCACGCGCGCCGACGACTTCATCGTCAGTGACAAGCTGATCAGCCTGATGCTCTCCCAGCTTTCCGAAAATCCGGACCTGATGGCCGTGCTTTCCGAATTGTTTAATCCCCAGGGGGCGGAACTCTACCTCAAACCGGCAGGCGATTACGTGGGGTTGGGGCAGCATATGAATTTCTATACAGTGGTCGAAGCAGCGCGGCGGCGCGGCGAGATTGCGATTGGCTACCGGCTGGCAGCCCAGGCTAATGACGTGACAGCGGCATATGGCGTGTACGTCAATCCCAACAAGACGGAGGTGCTGGCTTTTGCGCCGGACGACCGGATCATCGTGCTGGCGGATGAATAAGGACTGGCGAAGCTTCTTGTGGGCTGTTACCACACATGCGTGAATTCGGGGAAGTTTCTGCAACGCGAATCAAGCCCAAAGTGTTTCTCGATGATCGCGTGCGCAGCAGTAATGGAAAAACACGACTGTTGAACGGAGAGGCAAATGGAAGGACCGACAGAATATGTTGAGTGCCGAACACTCTATGGCGACAGCAAACTGATTCCTACCTGTCAACTACAGCTTCGTGCTTCAGCATATGGTGTGATCCTGCATGAAGATTGCCTCTTGCTCATACGAGGACGTCACACACAACGGTACGCGTTCCCTGGTGGAGGTGTTGATGTAGGCGAGCGGCTGGAACTGGCCTTGAAGCGTGAGGTTCTCGAAGAGACGGGAATTGAAGTCGAGATCAAGCGGTTTCTGCATTTTCATGAAGACTTCTTCTACTATGACCCGCTGGCGCTTGCGTTTCATGGCCTGCTTTTCTACTACTGGTGTGTTCCGCTGACGTTCGATCTGGTGGACGATGCGCTGGTGGATGATGATGATGATGCTGAACAGCCGCGTTGGATACCGATAAGCGGCCTCTCAGCGGAAGCCTTTCAAGCGCACGGTGAGTTCATGATGAAGCTGTTACGGATGGTTCAAGCTGCACAAAACCCGCTTTAGCTCTTTATTTTTCTGTGACGACTCTCCCCGCTAAAGCAGGGAGCTTCTCAGGCTACGCACGCCCCACCGGGCCACGTTAGCGCCTGAAGGCCCCGTCCGGGCCTATACTGCAAAGGGTCTCTCTTGAGTACGGTTCAGATTTTACATCACCACCTACTGATGACAACCACCCATCTGAAGTTGTTAAAGAGCCGCGTCCGGCAGGGTGTTGAGGCTATGATCCTTCTATCACCAGGGCCATTGGACCGTATTAGGACCTACTATAGCATTTGGAGTGGGCGATGTGCCAATCGGCGCGGCACGCTCGACCTGACGCCCGGCGCGGGCCGCACGGTGCACGCGTCGTTGGGCGCTGCCACGCCCCCGCATTCTCCATCCCCGCTGAAGCAGGGAGTACCCTGCGGAGGTTTTTATGGGGTCTCTCATCTCCGTTTCAAGCAGCTCGCCAAGATCAGTTCATATTGACTGGCCATTGCAGAATGGGGATTTGTGGTATACTCCCCGTGTTTTGCCACGAGTGGACGGGAAATCTACATGAAACTTGTTCTGACAGGCTCCATAGCGTTTGATTACCTGATGCGGTTTCCGGGCCGGTTCCGCGATCATCTGCTGCCGGACCAGCTTGACAGCATCAGTGTGAGTTTTTTGGTCGAAGAACTGACACGCGAGCGCGGCGGGGTGGCGGCCAATATTGCGTTTAGCCTGGCGCTGCTGGGCGAACGCCCGATCCTGATGGGCACCGTTGGCCGCGATTTTGCGGAATACCGCGTCTGGCTGGAGGAACACGGCGTCGATACCTCAGCGGTGCGCGTGATTCCGGAGGTATTTTCGGCGTCATTCTTCGCCAACACCGACAGCGAAAACAACCAGATCGGCTCGTTCTATACCGGCGCGATGGCGTATTCCAAAGGCTACACGCTGGCCGAAGCGGTCGACGAACTGCCGGACCTGGCCGTGATCTCGCCCAGCGACCCGGTGGCCATGAACGAACTGGCGGACGAATGCCAGTCGTTGGGCGTGCCGTTTTTGTACGATCCCAGCCAGCAGGTGATCTGGCTCGAAGCCGACGACCTGATGCCCGGCATCGAGCGCTGCCACATGCTGATCGTCAACGAGTACGAGTGGGGCATGATCGCCAAGAAGACCGGGCTGGCGCGCGAAACGTTGATCGAACAGGGCAAGACATTGATCATCACGCACGGCAACGAAGGCTCACACATTTATGCCGGTGGCGAACACTATCACGTCCCCGTGTGCCCGGTGACAAACATCGCCGACCCGACCGGCGTGGGCGACGCCTACCGTTCCGGGCTGCTGAAGGGCATTGTGTCCGGGTTCGGCTGGGAACTGGCGGGACAGATCGGCGCGGTGACGGCGGCGTTTGTGCTGGAATGTAAAGGCACGCAGAATCACAGCTTCACCCTGTCGGAATTCGTGCAGCGCTTCCGCACCGTGTTTGACGACGACGGCGCGCTGGACTCGTGGGTGGGGTAGGCGCGATGCAGGCGCAGTACACCGTCGTCCGGCTGACCGACCGTGACGTGATCCGGGCCTTTCTCAATCGGGACCGGGTGCGCACCGCCTACGCGATTGGCGACCTGGATGATACGCTGTGGCCGGACAGCGAGTTCGTCGGCGCGACGGACGCCACCGGTGAACTGGTCGCGGTGCTGCTGCTGTATCACGGGCTGGACCCGGTCGTCCTGACGGCGTTTGGCCCACCGGACGCCGTGCGCGCGATTGTGCTAGCGCACGACATGCCGCGCGAAATCTACTACCTGTGGCTGCCGGAACTGGGCAAGCTGCTGGCGGAAGCCTACGACGTGCCCAACCAGCACCGCGAATGGCGCATGGTGCTGGAGCCGGACGCTTTCCAAGCGCCAGTGTTGGACGGCGTGGCTCCCATCGAGCCGGAACAGGCCGATGTGCTAGCTGCATTGTTCCAGCACGCCGCCGAACCCGGCGAGGAAGTGGTCGCCTTCAGCCCGGCGCAGATCGCGCAAGGGGCGTTTTTTGGCGTGTGGGTGGATGGCCGCCTGGTGGCGACGGCGGGCACGCATGTCTGGTCGGTGCAGGAAAGGGTAACCGCGATTGGCAACGTCTTCACCAGGCCAGACTATCGCGGGCGCGGCTATGGCACGTTGTGCACGGCGGCAGTCGTCGCAGCAGCGCTGCGGGCGGGGATGGACACGATCATCCTCAACGTCAAGCAGGATAATGCGCCCGCCATCCGGGTATATGAAAAACTCGGTTTCCGGACGCACTGCGTGTTCCTGGAAGGGCCGGGGCTGCGTCGGGCGGAATAGTCAAACGCCAATACACAAATTCCGATCGGATAAATACGGGTCAGATATATTTGGACGTGCAATTTACCGATAGCTTGCTACAATGGAGCGTCTGCCGCGTTTAAGCGCTGGCGACACAGAAGGATTGTCAGGAGAGATTGATGACCATAGAACATGATGTGCGAAACCTGGACCTGGCCCCCGGTGGCCGTTTGCGGATTGAGTGGGCAGAACGCGATATGCCCGTGCTGCGCCAGATTCGGGAGCGGTTCGAAAAGGAACGCCCACTGGACGGCGTGCGGATTTCGGCGTGTTTGCATGTGACCACCGAAACGGCGAACCTGGCGCGCACGCTGCAAGCTGGCGGCGCGGACGTGGTGCTGACGGCCTCCAACCCGCTCAGTACACAGGATGACGTGGCGGCCTCGCTGGTCACGCATTATGAAATCCCGGTGTATGCCATCAAGGGCGAAGACAACGACACCTACTACGACCACCTCAAGGCCGCGCTGGATCACAAACCTCACATCACGATGGACGATGGTGCGGACCTGGTCAGCGAACTGCACAAGAATCGCATCGAACTGCTGCCAGATGTCATCGGTGGCACGGAAGAAACGACTACCGGCGTCATCCGGCTACGCGCGATGGCCAAAGACGGTGCGCTGAAGTTCCCCGTGATCGCGGTCAACGACAGCATGACCAAGCACCTGTTCGACAACCGCTATGGCACCGGCCAGAGCACGATTGACGGCATTATCCGCGCGACAAACATCCTGCTGGCCGGGCGGAACGTGGTGGTGGGCGGCTACGGCTGGTGCAGCCGGGGGATCGCCATGCGCGCCAAAGGTATGGGCGCGAACGTGATTGTGACCGAGATTGATCACCTCAAGGCGCTGGAAGCGGTGATGGACGGCTTTCGCGTGATGAAGATGATCGACGCCGCGCCGCTGGGCGACGTGTTCGTCACATCGACGGGCGACATCAACGTGATCGACGTGCACCACTTCGAGGCGATGAAGGATGGCGCGATTGTGGCCAACAGCGGCCACTTCAACGTCGAGATCAACATTCCGGGCCTGAAGGCGCTCTCCCGCGAAGAACCGCGCCTGATCCGCCCGTTTGTGGAACAGTACCGCCTGCCCGATGGCCGCCTGATCAACCTGTTGGCTGATGGCCGCCTGGTCAACCTGGCCGCCGCCGAAGGGCATCCCGCCAGCGTGATGGACATGAGTTTTGCGAATCAAGCGCTCGG
Source organism: Chloroflexota bacterium (assembly GCA_010092855.1). Lineage (GTDB taxonomy): Bacteria > Chloroflexota > Anaerolineae > Aggregatilineales > Aggregatilineaceae > TC-15. Next base: position 4,934 of record JAADYV010000010.1, read on the forward strand.
CTCGGAATATATGCTGAGCATGGGCAAGCAGCTCGAAAACCAGGTCTATACCATTCCGGAAGACGTGGACCAGGAGATCGCGCGGCTCAAGCTGGAAGCAATGGGTATCGAGATCGACACCCTGACGGCGGAACAGGTGCAATACCTCAACCAGTGGCAGGAAGGCACGTAGTTTCAAGAGTAACGGCGGAATACTCTCCGCCAGCAAATCGAATGATAGTATAGCAGCACCAGAGAGCGATGCAGTTTAACAACTCAACCACGTTAACCGTCTGGTGGCCAGAAAGCGGTTCGAGGGACAGTTTTGTAGGGGTAGGGCTTGCCCTACCCGTCTTTCTAGTTCACAGGGCGCGGCACGCCTTGCCCTTACAAAAACGTCCATCAACAAGGTCCTGGCGGCAAGAGGAAAACAGGTTGAACATGTTAAAAAACACTGCTCTGCCCTGGTTGCAGGTTGTATCAGGAGGTGACGGCGTGCGGCAGAACCGATGGTTATTAGCGTTGATCGTGTTGAGCCTGGGGTTGAGTCTGGTGAGTCCGGGGCTTGTGGTACCCGTGTCCGCCCAAGATGGAGCGGACGCCAGTACTGCGTATATCCTGAATATGCGCACCGGGCCGGATGTAACCTACGGTGTGGTCGCGGTGCTGGAACCAGGAACCGCGCTGGTGCTCGAAGGGCGCAGCGTGGATACGGCGTGGGTGCTGGGCAGTACAGCAGATGGCGCGTTGCGCGGCTGGGTGGCCAGCCTGTACCTGAACTACGAGCCCGGCTTTGCAGCGGCCAACCTGCCCGTTAGCGCAGAAATCATCAGTGCGCCCGCGCCACCCTCTGCTGCCGGTGGTGAATCGGGCAGTGTGGATGGCGCGACAGTCGCGGTACCTGCCCCCGCCGTTGATCCCGCCGCCGGAGTGCTGGCCGAGGTGCCGCTGATCTCGATGATCGGGCCGCGCGCGCGGGAGATCTTCCTGCACGGGCAGTCGCTGGGCAACAACCCGCGTGTCTTCACGCAGGTGGGGGAATGCAATATTCGTTCCCAGGCGTACCTGGTGCCGTTCGGGGCCGGGAACTACAACCTGGGGCCGTATGCCGATTTGCAGCCGACGATTGAATTCTTTAATGCGCCGGTGCAGGAGGCATCCAATTCGTGGTGGTACAAAGGGCTGACGATGGGGCTGGGCTATACGGCGCAGGTGGTGATTGACGCCACGTTTGCCGATCCGTCGGTGTGTGCGGCAGGGCTGTCGCTGCTGGAATGCGAATACGAGCGCACCCGGCCCAGTGTGGCGATCATCAACTTTGGACTGTACGACGTGTACTGGCTGACTCCGGCCCTGTACGAGGCGGCGCTGCGGCAGGTAGTGGAAACGTCCATCGACTACGGCGTGATCCCGGTGTTGACGACGTTCCCAACCTGCCCCGGCGACACCAGCAACTGGCCCAGTGATGCAGCCACGCGCAACCAGAACCGCGCCGCCTTCAACCAGACCGTGTACAACCTGTCGCGCGAATACAGCGTGCCGCTGGTCAACCTGTGGCGGGCCACGCAGCCGCTACCGGGGTGTGGGCTGCTGGCAGACGCGGGGGACTTCCAACACATCAGCGAAAGCACCAGCCCCGCCGGGTATGCCGCATTTGACGGAGTGGAGAACGTGTACGGGTTCACAATGTGGAACCTGCTGACGTTGCAAGTGCTGGACGAGTTGCGGGTGAATGTGCTGCAGTAGGCTGGCCCGGCGGCTAAGCGTCGGAACGGCGTTGGGTAATGTGTCGCTCGTGCGTTAGAATGGATTTCGCTCATGCGCTGGGAGGCGTTTCGCGCGCCAGGCAGCGGTGAGAAGGACAGTTGTTTGAGGAGAAAAAAAGAGATGAATCGACTCAAGTGGATGGTAGCCGGCCTGCTGGTGGTCACCGTGGTGGTGGGCCTGGCCGGGCCGATGGTAGGCGGCGAGGAAGCACAGGCCCAGGTCGGCACGTCGCGGGTGCGTTTTCTGCACGCGGTGCCGGGCGCGCCCAACGTTGATATTTACCTGGACGGTATGATGATTGCGGCAGACATAGCGTTTGCCACCGCAACCCCGCATCTAAACGTCGAAGCGGGCACGCACCAGATCGACGTGCGCATGGCGGGCAGCAACCCGTCGTCGGCGGCGTTGATGACAGTGGAAGAGGTGCCGCTTGATCCCACGCTGGCGTTTATGGTGGTGGTGCAAGGCACGCCGGATGCGCTGGATGCGGCCCTCTATGAAGACTTTTTGGACGAGATCGCGCCGGGGCAGGCTCGCGTTGCGGCCATTAACACCATTGCCGATGCGCCCCCGTTGGATATGATCACGGCCAGCGGCGCGCCACTGTTGCAAGGCATTGCCTACGGCGAGCAGTTCAGCACAATCAACATTAGCACCGGCGTGCAGGACCTGTTGTTCCTCACCGCTGGAGGATCGACGGATAACCCGGTGGCGGAAGTAGGCGAAGTCGCGCTGCATAGCGGGATGCTGTACACCTTCGTCGCTATCGGCACGCTGGAAGGCCAGTTCGTGGCTTCGACCCTGGTGCTGGTCAGCCCGGTGAATGGGCCGCGTGAAACGGATTTTGTGCGCGTACAGTTGGCGCACGCCAGCCCAGACGTGCCCGCGGTGGACGTGTATGCGAACGACGTGCTGCTGGCCCCGGCGCTGGACTTCGGCCAGGTGACCGGCCACATCCCGCTGGCGGTGGGTGATTATACGCTGGCGGTGCGTGCAGCGGGAGCGGACCCCGCCGACGACCCGGTGCTCAGCACGGACGTGACGCTGGACCTTAGCGCGGCAGCCGTGACGGTGGTTGCGCTGGGCGAGCTAGGCGCGGAATCGCTGCGGTTGGAGATATTCCCCAACGACCTGAACGAACTGACGCCAGGCATGGCGCGCGTGGTGGTGGTCAACACGGTGCCGGGTTCGGCAGCAACCGCCACGCTGGTCGACCCGGCGGCGACGCTGCTGGCCGCTGACGTGAATGCCGGGACGCAGGGCGACGCAGTGGACTTTGCACCGGGCGGTTACATGCTGACGGTGAATGTCGCCGGGATTGAGAATCCGGTGGATGTGCTCGTGCCGATGCAGTCGTATGCCGGTGGTATGTTCTACACGGCGTTGGTATACGGCGGCGGCGCGGAAGGCAAGCCGCTCGATGTCTCTGTGATGGGCACGGAACTCGCTGTCACGGCAGAAAGCCTGCCAGGTGTCTCGGCGGAGATGGTGGCCGCGCCTGAGGTGGGTGACGAGCCTGCCGACGCCGCACCCGCTGATGTCCCGGCGGATGACATGACTGCTGAAACCGAGGACATGGAAGCGACGCCTGAGCCGTCTGAGCCCGTGGCAACTGAAGAGGCACCTGCCCCGGCGGAAAGCGAAGTCGTTGCCGATGAAACTGCGGTCGACGAACCGGCGGCTGATCTCGCGCCAACAGAAGCGCCCCCGCCGCCTGCAACGGAAGAAGTAGCGCCGCCGCCTGCCGATTCTGAAGTCGTCGCCGACGTACCGGCGGTCGATGAACCGGCAGAGGATGCGCCTCCGGCGGATGCTCCCGTAGAAGAAACCGAACCGGCCCCGCTGGTTGCCCCACCGGATGAGGAACCGCAGGCCCTGGTTACCCCGCAGCCGCGCCCGATTGCGTTTGTACAGTTGAACCCCGGCGCGAACCTGCACTGCCGCGAACTGCCATCCCCCGACGCGCGCTCCTTGGGCTTGATTCCCAGTGGTGCGACGCTGACCGTGGTCGGGCGTACCGGGACGCCGCTGGTGCCCGAAACCGGCAACGCCACCCCCGAACCGACCCCGGTGGTGGAAGCGGTGGAGGAGTTGTGGCTGTCGGTGCAGTGGGAGCCGGAAGGCGGCGGTTATCTGCGCTGCTGGGTTTCGGCGGAGTTCCTGCGCGTGGAATATCGTGGCCAACTGCTGGACCAACTGGACGAACTGTGGGAACTGCCCGAAGAACCCTTCAACCGTCCCGGTGAAGTGGTCGGTGCGGACATCGAACCGCCTACGCCGGTGTTTGACGCTGTCATCGCAACGGTGGAACTGGAACCGGGCGTGAGTCTGCAACTGCGCCGCTTCCCGGAAACAGACGCCGAAGTGCTGGACCGCGTACCGGCCCAGGCCCAGCTTGAAGTGCTTGGCTATGTGGAAGCGCCGGGCGAGGGTTTGGTCGGCCAGCCGGTCGATCCCAACTGGCTGCGCGTGCGCTATCGCAAGGAAAACGGCGCGGCGACCATTGGGTGGGTTTCGGCCCAATACGTGAGCCTGTCGCAGTTGGGGCGCGAGGTTGAACTGACCGAGCTGGTGCTGCTGGACAGCGACGATCCCGAAGCGGGCTTCTTCGAGGACCCCGGCACGCAGCCGCTCATCCCGGTTGAACAGCAGGCGATCATCGGCCAGGTGAACCTGAACCCCGGCGCGAACCTGAATCTGCGCGACCGGCCCAGCCCGGATGCGCTGGTCGTCATCGGTATCCCCAGCGGCCAGACAATGGAAATCAACGGGCGCAACGGGGACGGTACCTGGGTGCAGGTAACCTACGAGGCCGACACCGGTGACCTGGACGGCTGGGTAGCCACCCAATACCTGATCATCACGCGCGGGGGGCAGCCGTTCGATGTGGCTCAACTCCCGCACCTGTGGGATGACGAGGACGTGCTGGACTAGGGTGTTCGCGCATTACAAGAGTTGAACAACCCACGAGGGGCGCCGCGCTGCGCCCCTTTTTTGCGTGGTGGCTGCGGGACGGAGTTATTGGCCGTTGGCCGCAAGTGTGAGCGCTTCCATCGTTTCATAGTCGCGGGAGACGATGACCCAGGTGTCCATATCGGCGGTTTTGGAGGCAATTGACGGCGTGCCGGTTGCGCCCATGAGCCGCCCCAGTTGCAGGTGGTCGGTGGCAACCGCTTCTTCGTACGCACCGGACTCGATGCAGGCTGCCAATGCATCGCCATCAAGGCCCATCTCTGCCGCCGCACCGGACAGTTGTAGCATGGAGAAACCAGCAATCATCCCCTGGGTGCGTGCCAGCAGGAAGAGCTCATCCGTCATCTCCCAAAATGCGCCTTGTTCCCCGGCGCAGATGGCGGCCATACCCGCGCGCCTGGCGTTGTCGCCGCCGCCGGTCGTCACCATCAGTATGTAACGCAGCCCGGCCTGCCCGGTGAGCACATAATCGGTGATGAAACGATGCAGGTCCCCGGTGTGATAACCATTGCAGTGCGAGCAGGCGAAGTTCGAAATAACCGCGAACTGAATCGGCGCGTCCCGGTTGCCGAGGAACGGCGTGGCGGCGGTGGCTGCATGCCCAAAGTCGTCCACAACCGTTGTCAGGACATATCCACGGACCACGTTTCCGGCCTCGTCGCCTGTTTCGCCGGAGTCGCTGCCGGTTTCATTGTTGGCAAACGCGACAGGGATGGCATCCGCTGCCAGGTCGCCAAAGCCGTCGTAGGGGACGCAGTACTCCGAGTCATCGAGGCAAGTCAGCGCAGGGCTAGCGCCGGTTTCGGGTTCAGGGTTGGGAGACGGGTCTGGGGTCCTGGTCGGGCCGTCGCCGGTTGTGCTGCTTGCCGCTATGCTAGACACACTGCCGGCTTCGGAAAGGACAGACCCACTGGTAAAAAACGCTTTGGCAATATCTGCCGGTTGTTCCGCCTCGACCAAATCACGAGCAGCGCTACTGTCACTGTCCGGTTTGTTGGCATCACCGTTGTTATAGTCGTCGCCATCACTGCCACAGGCCGCCAACAACAGCGCCAACAGCACACATCCGGCGATCAACAATCGAGGAGGGGATGAGTTTCGCATTTTATGCTCCTTGTGGGGCAACCTGGGCGTTACCACGTGCCTGCCACATGGGAAGATCGTGTCAGGGGACGGTCACATGAACCATCCCCTGTAGCGCTGGTGGGTGCAGCAGGTGGGACGAACGCCCGGAGGTAAGGCTATCTGGGACTACCCGCCGTTGGCCGAAATGGTAAGCGCTTCCATTGCGCCATACTCGCGTGAGGTGATGGCCCAGGTGTCCATATCAGCGGTTTTGTAAGCAACCGCCGGTGTGCCGGTCGCACCCATGATCAGGGCCAGTTGGCGGTGGTCGGTCGTGATCGTCTCTTCGTACACGCCAGAGGTGACACAATCGCGCAATTCGTTCCCATCGAGCAGCATGGCGTTGGCCGACCGGCGCAGTTGCTGGGTGGAAAAGCCGGAACTCGATCCCTGCGAACCAGCCAGGCGGTAGAGCTCATCGGTCATTTCCCAGAATGCGCCCTGTTCCCCGGCGCAGAGGGCCGCCATACTGGCTCGCGCCGCATCTGCTGGATCGCCAGCGGTAGTAGTGAGCATGATGTAGTGTAAGCCTGTTTGCCCGGTGATGACGTAATCGTTGATGAAGCGGTGCAGGTCGTCGTTGTGATAGGTATTGCAGTGCGAGCAAGCGAAATTAGAAATAACCGCGAACTGAATCGGCGCATCACGGTCGCCGATGAACGGTGTAACTCCGGTGGCCGTGTTGCCGTTTTCGTTCGTGGCCGTCGTCCGGGAATAGCCGCGCACCACACCTTCGGCTCCTTCGCCCGCGCTGTCCGCGTCAAGGTCGCGGTCGTGGCCGCCAACTTCGTTGTTGGCGAAAGCAGCCGGTATGTTCGCGGCTGCCATGTCCCCAAAACCGTCGAAGGGGACGCAGTATTCTGGGGAATTGGCGCAGCTTACAACTTCGGTGTCGCCTGCTTCGCGCAGATTGAGCAGGATGTATATCGCGCTGAAAACAACCGCCGCCACGACGATGCTGCCCAACACAGTAAGCTGGTGGTTATACTGCTCTTTGCGCAGCTTTCGGGTGCGGCCTACCACGAACATGGCCCGTTTGCGCCAGAATGGGAAAGTCCTGTCTTGCTGACCGGAAGGTGAGTCCGTTTTGGTTGTCATTCGATAACTCTTCCAATAGTTGTCCAGGCTATAATCGTGCAAAAAACCGTGTCTCTCGCAGATTACATATGTTTACCACAGCAGCAGGATGTGTCAAATATTTGGCGAAAGTGAGCCAGTTGGCCGGTAAGCGTCGGCTGTACTTGTGGTATACTTTCTCCTAACTTAATGGGGCTTTTCTGGGCGGCGTACAAGGACAGGCAAGATGCGCGCAACAGACGTGATAGCGAAAAAACGCGACGGTGAGGAGCTTTCCACCGCAGAAATTGAATGGTTTGTAACCGGGTTCACAGAGGGAGAGATTCCAGATTACCAGGCGGCGGCATGGTTGATGGCGATCTACTTACGGGGCATGTCGCGGCGCGAAACGTTCGACTTGACGCGCGCGATGGCGGCCAGTGGGGACCAGCTTAACCTCTCGGACATGCTGGGCTATACGGTCGATAAACACTCGACTGGCGGGGTAGGGGACAAGGTCTCGCTGGTGGTACTGCCGCTGGTCGCGGCGGCAGGGGTGCCAGTGGCCAAGATGAGTGGGCGTGGGTTGGGGTTTTCCGGCGGTACGCTAGACAAGCTGGAATCGATCCCTGGCCTATGCGTAGACCTGTCCGAAAGCCAGTTCGTGCAGCAGGTGCTGCATTATGGCATTGTGCTTACCGGACAGACACGCAGCCTGGCCCCGGCGGACGGTGTATTGTATGCGCTGCGCGACGTGACGGCGACGGTCTCCAGCCTGCCGCTTATCGCCAGCAGCATTATGAGCAAAAAGCTGGCCTCCGGCGCAAATGGGATTGTACTGGATGTGAAGGTGGGCATGGGGGCCTTCATGAAGCGCGTGGAAGAAGCGCGTGCGCTGGCCCAGATTATGGTCGACATTGGCGCGGACGCCGGGCGTGATATGGTGGCGCTGCTTTCCAACATGAACCAGCCGCTGGGCGATGCGGTGGGCAATGCGCTTGAGTTGCGCGAAGCCATCCACGCGCTGCAAGGCAAGGGGCCGGAAGACCTGCGCGAGCACTGCCTGGCGGTCGGCGGCCACATGCTGCGCCTGGGACGCGAGGACACAAGCGAATACGCGCTGTCGGAAGCGATGGCAGAATTGTCGGAGATGATGGACAACGGGGCGGGGCTGGCCAAGTTCCGCGAGATGGTGGCGGCGCAGGGCGGCGACGTGGCGTATGTGGATGATCCGGACCGGTTGCCGCGCGCGCGCGTTCGGGACGAGATTCCGGTGCCGCGTGCGGGTTATGTGGCGCAGGTGAATGCCATGCTGGTGGCCCAGGCCTGCCTGGAACTGGGTGCGGGCCGGGCGCGAAAAGGTGAACCCATCGATCCGGCAGTCGGCGTGCTGGTGCATCACAAGGTCGGCGAACATGTCACCGAATACGACACCATGTTCACAGTGTACGCCAACGACGAGCGGCAACTGGTGCGCGCCAGGGAACTGCTGGAGCAAGCGCCCGTCTACCGGGACCGCAAACAGCAACCTTTGCCGACGTTTTACGATACTATCTATAGCAGGTAGTTTTTCGGAGAAATAAACATGTCCGTTCTAAAAGGCTACAGCTACGCCCGCAAAGCCCTGAAGATACTAGGTATGACGGAGGGAGTGATCGATATGACCGACAACCACGACGAAAATGGCGAACCGAAAGAACCGCGTACCATCATCGAGGAAATCGAACTCGAAGGCCGGCAACTGGTCGACCGTGTCAAGGAAATTCTGCACGAGGGCAACATTCGCAAGCTCAGCATCAAGGACGCCAATGGGCGCTACCTGTTGGAAATCCCGCTGACGGTGGGGGTGGTGGCCGGTGGAGTCTTTGCGCTGGCTTCGCCGGTTGCGGCGGCGCTAGGCGCATTGGCGGCGCTGGTCGCCGACGTGAAGCTCGAAGTCACGCGCATCGCGGAAAACGACGACGATGACGACGACGATGATGATGATTAGAACGCGCTAGTCTCTGTGTGAACCAGGCCTCGCTGTATCCGGCGGGGCTTTTTTGTCCGTAGGGATTGGTTGTTGATGTGAAGCCGCGGTCCACGCCGTGCTGCGCATTATTCGAGGGGCGGGTTGCAGCTTTCGTAGTTGGCGACGTGGTCCTCATATTCCGCTGCCCACAGGTGCGTATATCCATCGCAGGAGACCATGTATTTCGCGGTCGTGTCAGCGGGCCGGAGCACGCCGTTGATGGCGCTCAGGCTGGGCGATCCAATCGGGCCGGGCGGAAGAATGTCCGAAATCTGGGGCGATGCAGGCAGTTGCCGGACCTGGTCGGTGAGGTAGGTATTGTAGTAGATGTCGCGTTGGTCCGTTTCGGGCTTGAGGTCGAAGTCTTCGTCATAAAACGTGCGGGTCCACCATTCCCCGTTGCGCCAGCCAATAGCGTATTGCACGGTGGGATCGGCTTCGAGAATCTGACGGTCTTCCAGGCGATTGAGATATACCGCTGCCACCATCGGGTATTCATTGGGGTCCACCACTTCGCGCTCGACAATCGATGCCACAGTGAGTACCTGGTATATGCTCAGATCCCGCTGGTTGGCCAGGGTGATCATCTCGTCGGTCATGTTGTCGGAGAAAGCGCGCAGCAGTTCGTCGCGGAATTCCACCACCGTGATGTCCGGCCAGAAGGTATAGCTGCCGGGCAGTATGAAGCCTTCCAGCGACGGAGCCGGGCCGCCGTCCCACAGCGTTTGCGGAATGCCCAGGCGCGCCGCATCCAGTGATGGGGGAAGTGCTTTGCCGCGTCCCGCCAGGTCCAGGAACTCCGTCCCGGTGAACTGGAAATCTGGTTCGGCGTCGATGGCGTCCTTGATCTCTTCCAGTCGCATCCCTGGCGTAACGGTGAACTGGATGCGGTTATCATCATCGCCCGCCATGATGCGCGCAATCTCTGGGATAGTGTTGGATTTTTGCAGATAATACAATTCGGCCAGCAGCCGCGTGTCGAGTTGGTGATATTGCACGTAGTCTTCGAACAGGTCGGCGTCGTTGATAAGCCCCAGTTCTTCCAGGTTGGCCGCGATCTGGGGCGCAGTATCCTCGGCATTGACCCGGAACGGATAGTATTCGCGGTCATTGGGATCGATAGGGCTGTTCAAATCGTCATCATGGATCGCCAGGTTGATGCGCAGTTGTACGGCCTTGACCGGATTCAGCCCATCCTGGCGCGCCCAGAGGAAGAGCGCTGCCACAGCGACGAAACACACGAGCACCAGGCCCAGGCTGACAACCAGGATGATGTTGCGTGCAGTGTTGAACATAACATTTTCCTCCGGGGGTGAGCGGTCTGCCAATCCTGCCCGAATTATAGGCGCAACGGCGGATGTCGCAAACTACACCGGACCGATGGTCCGCTCCTATGGTTCGTGGCTTACGGTTTGTCGGCGGGGGTCACGCGCGTGGGCCAGGGCGTGCCGTCGTGGTGATGGTCGAGGAAGCTTTGCAGGATCACGGCGGCGGCGACGGCATCGATGCGCTCCGGGCGGGGAGTTCCGGCTTCGGCCAGCAGCTCTTCGGCGTCCTGCGTGGAATAACGTTCGTTCCACAGGAAGACCGGCACCCCAACAGCCGCCGCCAGCCGTGACGCCCACAGCCGCACCCGGTCCGCCTGGGTATAGACCGTGATCTCCGGCGGGGAAACCGGCAGCCCCACCACAATCGCGCTGGCCTCGTGCTCCTGCACCAGCGCGTTGATCTGCTCAAAGTCGGCGCGGCGCGAGGTGCGGTGCAGCAGTTGCAACGGGCGGGCCAGCGTCTGGGTCGGATCGCAGAGCGCCAGCCCGATCACCTTCAGGCCATAGTCAATGCCCAGCAAGCGGTTCATGGTTCCTCGACGATAATGTTGACCCGCACCGGCAGCAGCGGCATCCGGGGATACCAGCCCGGCCACAGGTCGAAGTCGGGCGGGATATCGGGCTCAAGTAGCAGCTCGCTTTGAAGGCGCTGGCGCGCTTCACTGATGCGCACGCCGGTGACACGGTCGCGCACGTAGGCTTCGTCGATGTCAACCACGCTGTAGCCGGTCACGGTCACATCGAACGTGAAGACGCCGCTTTCCGGGTCTGGGAGGCTGATGTAGTCGATGGTGAAGTCCAGCGAACCAGTCGCGATGCGCCGTCCGGGGGGAATCTGGGGCGTAAGCGCGGCCTTGACCACCGGCTCAGCCAGGTTGAGGTCGATCACCAGGGCGCGCACGCGGGCGCGCATTGTCAGCGTGACACTGGTGGTATAGGTGTCGGGTACGGGTGGGTTGAAGGTGCTGGTTTCGGTGCCCTCGACCATCTGGACCGAGCCAGGAACCGGAAGTTGCTGGGCCCGCGCCAGGCCCGTGTCCTGGGGCAGATCGATGGTTTCAGCTTGCAGCAGCAGCTCATCCTGCCCACGCGCATACGCCAGGTCAAAATCTTCCTGCCGCGCGATGGGACGCACGACCACGTCACCGCCCGCAAACCGGTTGGGATTATTCACGGTCACGGCCCCGGCAAGCGCTCCTTCCAGGCGCGTGACCGTGTTGGGAGCCACATTGCCAACCGTGCCTACGGAACCGTCCAGCGCCCGCACCTGGGCCGGGAGGCTTTCTCCGGGTTGCAGCACGATTTCGGACAGAGTGCCAAAGCGAGCAGTGGGCGACGAGACGACCGTCCCGGCATCGACCACCAGCGGATTGGCGCTGGTGTTGGTCAGGATCACGGTGCCTTCGGCGGGCACCCGGACCGAGTCTTCACCGGAGGGGGCAACGTTCACGCTGGTTGAGACTGTGCGCTGGACGATGGGCGCGTAGATGCGCCGGGCGGTGGTGTCGATCTTCACGTCAGCTAGGCTGGGGTCGCCGGTGATGGTGATCGTTTCGTAAATGGGATCGCTGGCGGGGGTGACGGTGACGGTGGCGGCGGGTGCGGCCAGGAAAAAACCCGCGATCAGCGCGACCAGCGCAGTGATCGCTGCTGAAATCCGCCCGATGGTGCGCCAGCGTTGGGTGGACGGGCTGAGCGCGAGTCCGCCACGCAGCCGGTAGACGCGCGCCGCCAAGGCTGCCTGCGCGTCGGGATCGCGGGGCGCAGGTGGCTCGAATACCTTGTAGTCCGGGCGTTTCCAGCGGCTGCGTCGGGCAGCGGCCACACTGCGGTAAACAGACACGTTCATTTCGCGCGCGTGGTCCACCACCACCGGGTCTGCGCACACCAGCGCGATCCAGATGCCCTGGCGGGTGGCGTGACGTTGCACCAGCAGTAGATCGAGCTTATTGCGCAGCACGGCTCCGCGCCGGGGCCAGACCAGCAGCACGCGCCGCGTGTGTTGGAACGCCAGCCGGTCGCGCAGCGTGACGGGGTCGTCGTCGGGAGCCAGTTGCAGGATGTCGATGTCGCGTTGGGACATAACGTTAGCGAACCAGAATCGGGTATGCGCTGTTCAAGGTTTTAGCGCTTGATCTTCTCGATTTTGCCATCGGTGACGACAAACAGGTGAAACGAGTTGCCTTCCCGGTCTTGCGAAACTTTGTAGTACCCCAGATGGCTGTCGTGGCTGACAGAGGCCAACCAGTAAAGGAACGGCAGGTGGTGCTGGTAGAAGAAGTCATCATGAATCATGCGGCCCGCGTATTGCAGCACGTAGCGCTGGCCCTCGCGATTGTTTTCTTCCTCCAACGGCATCCGGGTTCGGCGCTGGAAGTTGGACACCACTTCCTGCCCCGGCAACGACGCGAGAAAATGAACGTCGGCGAACAGCTCCCAGACGTTGTGATCGGGGTCATACGGGTTGACCAGCTGCGGATTGGCGGGCACCGCGCAGTCCCGGCACGTCAAACACCGCACGGCCTCGATTGCTTCTGCGGGCGTGTCCTCGCGTAGATCACAGTTAATCACCAGGTCGAAATACATACGCACTCCAGCGCTATACAACACCCCTGCAGTATACCCGCTGCCCCGCCATGCGCAAGCGTGTGGTTGGCGGAAGTGCATTATTTTGCAAGATGTGCGTATAAAAAATTAGTGCGCACAACCTCGTTACCTTGAGTGTTTTGAGAGGATCGCAGATATGCATAGTAACAATACAGTGAGTAAAACCGGGAGCAAAACGCTGGTGGTCGTGATTTTGTCGGCGTGGCTGGTGTTGTCGGCAGCCGTCGGCGTGATGGGGCAGGGGCCCGGCGATGGGCTGCCAGAACCAGCCGAGGAGTTGCAGGACCTGGCCTTCCTGGTCGGCGATTGGGACGTGAGCGGGCAGGTGCTGGTTGCCGAGGATGAATGGGCGGCGGTCGAAGCGGTGGCGGTGATCGACTGGCACCTGGAAGGCCACGCGCTGCGCGAGTACATGGACGGCGTGGCCGGGGACCAGGTCTTCGCCGCGACGACATTTCGCGCCTTCAGCCCGCCGGTGAACCGCTGGGAGATGGTGTGGGCCGATTCGCTGTCGGAGCCGCTTGTGGCGCTGGCCGGGCAGGCACAGGGTGAAACGTTCTCGTTCATCAGCCGGGGAGCCGGGGAATCGTGGGAAATCTACCTGACCGACATCGCAGAAGATTCGTTTGCGCTGGAGATTCTCAAAGCGCCCGGCATCGGCTATACGCCGGAGTCCGCCTGGCAGCTCACCTACACCCGCCGCACGGACCCCGTGACGCCGGACGTGATCGCGGACCTGACCGCTGGGGCCGAGATGGTCGCGCCGCCGGAGCAAATGGACCAGTTCGCGTTCTGGATCGGCGAATGGGAGATGGACTCGCTGGTGCCGGACGGTGACGAGTGGGTGCCGCTGCCCGCGCAGGATACGCTGACATGGGTCATCAACGGCTTCGCGATGGAAGAACACTGGCGCGGCGAAGTTGGCACGGGGCCAATAGTGGCTTACAGCCTGAGTCGCTACAATCCCAGTTTTGACGGGTGGGATAACGTATGGTTTGGGACCGGCGGGCGGCGGCTGCAAACGTTTCGCGGTGGCTGTGAGGAAGACCTTCAGCGCTGCAAGCTGGCGGGCTACTTCTACGACGTGTACGACGGGGTAGAGGAATTCCGTTGGGCCATCCCCGATATCGACAATCCGAACTGGATGATCGATTTCCGCCGCGTGGAAGCGGAGTAACCACGCTTCCGCAAAAAACAACAGAGGCGATCAACCATACTCACACGGTTGATCGCCTCAAATTTCTTCTGTACCGACCTGGTTTTTATCCCAGCGCTTCCTGGATCAGGTCGCGGGCGTGTTGCAAGGCGTCGGGCAGTTTGTCAGGGTCTTTGCCGCCCGCCTGCGCCATATCGGGACGCCCACCACCCCCCCCGCCAACGATCTGCGCGGCGGCCTTGATGATGTTGCCCGCGTGGACCGTTTTCTTGAGGTCTTTGGTGGCGGCGGCGATGAGCTGCGGTTTGCCGCTGTCAGCCACCATGCCCAGCACCACCACGCCCGAGTCCACCCGGTCGCGGAACCAGTCGGTCATCTCGCGCAGGGTGTCGGTGGCGGTGGTGCCGACTTCGGCCACCAGCACGGTGGTTTCGCCCATGATTTCGGCCTGTTCCAGCAGCGAGTCAAATTC
>JAADYV010000629.1 GCA_010092855.1 Chloroflexota bacterium
GCCGCATGTCTCACCGCGCCGCATGTCTCACCGCGCCGCATGTCTCACCGCGCCGCATCCGGCATATTGGACGCGGCTGCCGGTTCGGGCGATTGGATGTAGCGCTCATATTCTGCGCGGAACTGCGTCACAGTACTCAGCACCGGGTTCGCGGCAAAATCACCCAATGCGCAGAGCGTCACGCCCTGCATCTGTCGGGGAACGTTTTCCAGAATAGTCAGGTCGCGCGCGGTGCCTTCGCCTCGCAACAGTCGCTCGTATACCCGGTCCAGCCAGAAGGTTCCTTCGCGGCAGGGCGTGCATTTCCCGCAGCTTTCGTGCTTAAAAAAGTGGTTCATCTTGGCCGCTGCCCACACCATGTCGGTATCTTCGTCCATCAGGATGAACGAGGCCGAACCGAGTGTGCTGCCCAGGGCTTCGACGCTTTCGTAAGTCAGCGGGGAATCGAGCACCTCATCGGTGGCGACCAGCACCGGGCCGCTGGCTCCGGAGGGCAGTATTGCTTTGAGTTCCTTACCATTGGGAATGCCGCCGGCGTGCTCGTAGATCAATTCCCGGAACGTGATGCCCAGCGGCAACTCGTAGTTACCGGGTTTTTCCACATGTCCGCTCATGCAGAAAATTTTGGGGCCGGGACTTTCCGGCGTGCCAATACTGCGATAAGCTTCCGCGCCGTTGAGCAGAATCCAGGGCACGTTGGCCAGCGTCTCGACATTGTTGACCACCGTTGGCTGGTAGTACAACCCGCCGCCGTGTTGGGCCGGGAAAGGCGGTCGCACACGGGGCTGTCCCAGCAAACCCTGCAAACTGTTAAGCAGCGCACTTTCTTCGCCGCAGATGTAGGCCCCCGCACCGAGGTGGATGTGGACGTCACAGCTCCAGTCGGTGCCGAGGATGTTTTCGCCCAGCAGATTGGCGGCGCGCGCCTCTTCGATACGTACTTCCAACTCGTGTGCCAGGTCCCAGAATTCACCCCGGCAATAGATATAGACGGCGGTGGCCTGGATCGCGTAGGCAGTGATCAGCGAGCCTTCCAGTACCTGGTGCGGATTTTTCTCCAGCAACTGGCGATCCTTGAAGGTACCCGGCTCGCTCTCGTCCGCGTTGACCGTCACGTATTTAATCTCAGCATCCTTTGGGATGAAACTCCATTTGCGCCCGGTGGGGAAACCCGCGCCCCCTCGCCCGCGTAGGTTCGAGTCCATCACGATCTGGATCACCTCGTCCGGGGTGTGGTCGGCGACGGCTTTCTTCAGGCCGTCATAGCCACCGTTGGCCATATAGGTATCAAACTGCCAGATATCGGGGATATCTAGGTCACGCAACAGAATGTGTTCCATTGTGTTCAAGTCCTGTATTCTGCTCACTGTTTTGCCAGGTATCGCTTGGCCAGATGTTGTCTCGCTTTGTTTTTTCCGTGGCATGTTCACCGGCTCGCTGGCTGGTCCAACCGAGACCCCCGCCAATCAGCACCAGGGCAAAGCCGCCGGCAGTCAGGATCGGGCCGGGATACAGGCCGATCAGCGCCCCATACAATACGCCTACCGCGCCCAGCATAATCCAGGCCAAGGACACCCACGTCGCCGATAACCATTGTGGGTAGCGCCAGAGTGCGAGTACGCTCAGGTAGCCCGCGACCACCAGGAGCCATATCATCCCATCAAAAACCCGCCGCCCATACCATGCCGCATTTTTGTCCTGTTCTTCTTCCGCCGGGAAGGGCAGTGGCTCCGGCTGTTTGCCACGCAAACGTTCGATGTGGGAGACCGTCTGGTCTGCGATAGGCGCTGACGGATCGGACGGCCAGGGAGCAGCCACCAACGCAAAGGTTACCATCAGCAGGCCCAGCACCACGATCGGGACGACGGTGAGAATCATCGACGCCGGGTGACGGTGTGGGTAGGTGGTGTGCGGTGGCTGAAAATCAGACGTCATGGCTGTCTCGCTTGGTCAGGTAGTGTATATCATCGTGCACGATGTAACCGGCTTCCTGGAACAGTGCCAGGCTGGGTTTGTTCCAATCTTCGATCAACGCGGCGATAATGGTCATACCCTGTTGTCGCAATGTTTCCTCGGCGGCAGTGATAAGTTGCCTGGCCAGTCCGCGTCGCTGGTAGTCCGGGTGAATGGCCAGCCGGTTGATCCAGCCTTTACGCCCGTCATGCGTGGTCACCACCACCCCAATCAGGCGTTTACCGTCGCGTAATCCCAATATGGTTTGGGTGCCAATTGCGATCTGTTGGGTGAATTGGGCGCGGCTGTCGCGGCCATTGGGTTTGATCGGCAGCCCGGCGGCGGCCCACAATTTGCGGACTTGATCGTAGTCTGCCGCCACCAACACTTCCAGCGTCAATCCATCCCTCATCGCCTGGCTTACTCTGCCGCTTCCTGTTGAGCTTGCGCCCGCCACTGCTCGATCAGTCCCTTGATGATGTCCATATCCAGGTTTTCGTAGTAGTGGAAGTTGCACTGCAACATGGGAGCCTTGTCACAGGCAGCCAGGCACATTACCTGCTCGACGGTGAACAGGCCGTCTGACGTTGTGCCGCCATCGTCAACGTCCAGGTATGCGCACAGTTCCTGGTAGAACTGGTCGGCACCGCGCAGCGCACACGGCAGGTCGGTGCACACCTGGAGCCAATAGGTACCCTTGGGCTTTTCGGAAAACATGGTGTAGAACCCGGCGATAGAGTGCGCCTGGGTGGGGTCAACATCACATAGCGCCGCTACTTCTCGCAATGTATCTTCCGACAGCCAGCCATATTCCTCCTGGGCCAGATACAACAGGTCCATGATTCCGGAACGCTTGTCCGGGTATTTCGAGAAAATCTTTTCGATCCGGTCTGCGTACTTCTCTGCCAGCACGTCTAACTCCCCATCTCGCAGGTGGCCGCCGGAAAACTAGCGGTCACAGTCTCCCAGCACAATATCGATACTGCCGATGATGCCCACCAGGTCCGCGATCATGTAACCCTGGGACATATGTGGCAGCACGCTCAGATGCACAAACGAAGGCGTACGGAACCGCACGCGCCAGGGGCGGGGGCTGCCGTCGCTGGCCAGGAAACACCCCAACTCGCCGCGCGGGCTTTCCAGCCGCACGTAGACCTCGCCTTTGGGCGGTCGGAAGCCTTCTGTCCACAGCTTGAAGTGGTGGATCACGGCTTCCATACTCTGTCCGAGTTCTGCGCGCGGCGGTGGCACGTACTTGCGGTTGTTCGAACGGGTTGGGCCGCCGGGCAGCCGGTCAAGCGCCTGCTGCACGATATGCAAACTCTGGCGCATTTCCTCCATGCGGATCACGTAACGATCATATACGTCGCCGTGCTTGCCCAGCGGCACATCAAACTCGAAGTGATCGTAGCTGCTGTAGGGCAGCGCTTTGCGGATATCCCAGTTGACGTCCGAGCCACGCAGCGTTGGGCCGCTGCAGCCCAACCGGATCGCGTCCTCGGTCGAGATGAACCCGATTCCCTGCGTGCGATCCAGCCACAGCGGGTTATTACTCAGCAGCTTTTCGTAGTCGTCGATCTTGGCGGGGAAGTAGCCCAGAAAATCGCGCACCGCTGGCTCAAATTCATCCGGCACGTCTCGCCACAGCCCGCCGGGACGGAAGTAAGTGCTCATCATGCGCTGGCCGGACACAATCTCGAAGATATCGAGCAGTTTTTCCCGTTCGCGGAAGCAGTACAGAAAAACGCTCATTGCGCCGATATCAAGCGCGTGGGTGCCCAGCCAGACCAGGTGGCTGTTGATGCGTGTCAATTCGGCCAGGATCACGCGCAGGTATTGGGCGCGGATCGGCACATCCAGGTCGATTAGTTTTTCGATTGCCAGGCAGAACGCAAAATTGTTACCCATCGGATTGAGATAATCCGTGCGGTCCGTCATGGTGATGGCCTGTTCGTACTTCTTGGCCTCCATGTTCTTTTCAATGCCGGTGTGCAGATAGCCGATATCAGGCACGCAGTTTATGATGGTCTCACCGTCTAATTCCAACATCAGGCGCAACACACCATGCGTGCTGGGGTGCTGGGGCCCCATGTTGAGCACCATCGTTTCGCCGGTCATGGCCCGGTCAGAAACCAGCCCGCGCAGTTCTTCGAGATTACCTTCCCAGCGGCTTTCCATGATGGTCATATCCAGTTACTCCTTGGCGTAGGGCTTGTGTTTGTCGACGTCGTCGTAGTTGAACGAGAACTGGACCGTCTCATAGCCCAACGGGTAATCCTTGCGTAGCGGGTGCCCGTCCCATCCCTGTGGCATCAGGATGCGCCGCAGGTCTGGATGCCCGGTAAATGTGATCCCCAGCAGGTCGAAGATTTCCCGCTCCTGCCAGTTTGCGGCAGGAAAAACCGGCGTAACACTCTGTACCTCCGGCGCATCGCCGGGCAACAGCACCTTTAGCCGCAGCGAATGGTTGTGGATCATAGAATACAGGTGGTAGGCAACGCCGAACCGGGGTTCCTGGGGAAAATAATCAATGCCGGTGACATCGGATAGAAAGTTGTAGTCCAGTCCTTTGGTGTCCCGGCAGTGGGTGCACACTTTGGCAATCTGCGCTGCGTCCACCACCACCGTAACGTCACCGCGGAAAGTTTGCACATCCTGGATCGTATCCGGGAATGCCGCGTGCAACATCTCAACAGGCCCTGTCTCAGTCATACGGTTTCTCACTTTTGTTTTTGCACACTAACGGTTAGGCCCAATCCACAATGCGTTCTTGTTTGATGCGCTCGTGCAGGGTCACGATGCCGTGAATCAACTGCTCCGGCCTGGGCGGACACCCGGCCACATACACATCCACTGGCACAATTTCGTCCACCCCCTGCACAATGGCGTAGTTGTTAAATACCCCTCCGCATGAGGCGCAATCGCCCATACTGATGACCCATTTTGGCTCCGGCATCTGATCATATAACTGGCGCAGCACCGGTGCCATCTTGCGTGTGACGCGCCCTGCAACGATCATCAGGTCACTCTGCCGGGGACTGGGACGCATCAATTCCATCCCGAACCGCGACAGGTCGTAGTTTGCTGCCTGTGTGCTCATCATCTCAATCGCACAACACGCCAAACCAAACAACATTGGCCACATTGCGTTGGTGCGGCCCCAGTTGACAGTATCTTCCAATCTTGTAGTTACAATACCCATATTGCCTAGCTTCGATGTCAGTCCCATTCCAGGCCTCCCAACTTCCATTCATACACAAAACCAGCCGTCAATACAAAGAAAAACACGCCCATCACTGCTAAACCATACAATCCCAGATCACGGAAGATAACAGCCCAGGGAAGAAAGAAAATCACTTCAATATCGAACAAGATGAACAGCACCGCCACACGGTAGAACTTGACCGGAATACGACGTATCGCCTGACCGTAGGGTTGCATGCCACTTTCGTAAGGAGCGAGTTTGCGGGCGGTAGGGCGATATGGTCCAAAGAGGCGCGACATAAAGAGGACCAAAAAACCCACCACTACTGAGATAAGTAACAAAACTGCAACTGGACCATAGTCTGATAACACAGTAGTGCACTCCGTTAATGGTAGTAGGAAAGCAGCTAATTGTTCAAATTAGAACGAATTTTTAAGAGGTTAGCATAAAGCCCGAGGGGTGTCAAACCCACGTCAACCGTAAAACAATCCAGAAGATACCACACTCAGGAAGATTTTAAAAGAATCGTGTGATATAAATCTGAAGATTTGGTCCAGGTTATGTTTAGGATTGTGTGAAGGATTGAGAAAACGCGAACAAGCACCTTGTTTGGGTGTGGACATTGAGAGGATACGGGCGTTGCACAGGCGATGTCAGTGATGCAAAGGCTGGTGTGACGGAAGGTGGCGAGCAAAAAGAGGAGGACAGGGGTTGGCGACGACCTAGTCTCCCAGGGGGCAGCCCCCCCAGTACCATCGGCGCGGGTGGGCTTAACTAC
>JAADYV010000128.1 GCA_010092855.1 Chloroflexota bacterium
ACCAGCGCAGGCGAAATCTTGACCTTAGCCGACGAGAAAAGCATTACGTTCGAAAAGGTTCCCGCTCCGACCGGCACCTACGCTATCAGCTTCATTGCCGAAAACGTGGCCGGCGAAAAACGGCGCAGCGAGGCCATTATCGAGGTAGACAACACGGGGCTGGACGCAGCGTTGCGGGGGTATACCGACCTGGAATATGGGCTGAACTTCCGTTACCCGGCGGACTGGGTGCGCCCACGGTTTGTGCGCGATGGCCAGTTGCTAGTGACGGGGGATGACGCGGCCACCACCGTCCTGACCGTGTTCCCCAGCACAGCAGTCAACAATGCCGCCGAAACCGAAGCCGCGATCCGGGCGAGTTGGGGCGATCTACAGGACCTGCAGGTCAGCGAGCCGCGCGCCATGGACCTGAATGGGCTGCGCACCTACGTGACGGAGTATACGTATATCTATGGTGGCCAGCAGCGCAATGGCACGGTAATCGCGGTGTATGTGCCCGATCAGGGCGTGGGCTATGGGTTCGACCTGGACTCGTCCGCTGCGAACCCGGCGGATGCCGAACAAGCGCGGCTTGCGCTGCTGGCCAGCATTACGTTCTTTGATCCCGCTGCCATCATGGGTAGCAGTATCTGGCAGAGTGTAACGCTGGCCGAGGGCACGGTTTCGTTCCCGGTGCCAGAATCGTGGCAGCGGCGTGACGAAGGGCTGTGGACCTTCTTCGATGCGCCCGATGATCCGGCGGTGTTCATTGGATTGGGCGCGGCGACGACTGCCGGGCGGACGCGCGACGAACTGGTCACGCACTGGATTGACCGGCTGGACGAAAACGTGGTCAACCTGGCGATCCTGGCCTCGGAACCGTACTATGTCGGGTCGGAAGAGTGGCACCTGGTGGTCTTCACCTACGACGCGGACGTGACTATCGGCGGCGCGTTCTTTGCTACAACGGACGTCGGCGGCCAGGATTACGTTTTCTGGCTGGAAGCACCCAACACCGACTTCGACCAGTTATATGCCGACGTGTTCTCGATTGTGGTTGACGGCTTTTCGTTCGCCGGGTAACCGAAATGGGACATTTTGCACAAGATTGGGCATAAACAAATGCCCGCGAGCGTGTTATAACATATATACAGACAGCAAACGCGCCCCCGACCGTTGTGGGGCGCGCTGCGTGTATGCAAGTTGGGGATTGATGTTGCTTTTCGTGGTTGATTATCCGGTGGGAGTTTAATACGTGTGGAATAGAAAGCTAAGGTCTGTTTAACGTTGTGTTAAACCTGCTGCGGTTTAATGCAGAGGGTTGCGTTAGCGCGCGCCATGCGTGATAATCTACCCGGTAGTGTAAACAGAAGTATAAGGAAGAATGGTGGAATGACCCGGATCGCAATACTGGCCGACATACATGGAAACTTGCCCGCGCTCGAAGCTGTGCTGCGGGACCTCGAACAGGTCGCACCGGACCAGGTGGTGGTCAATGGGGACATCGTCAATCGCGGGCCGCAGAGTCAGGAATGCCTGGACATCGTGCGGGACAAAGGGTGGCCGGTCGTGTTCGGCAATCACGAGGAATACCTGATCCAGATTCGCGAGGGCGAGGCCGGTGCCGAGTGGTATACCGATTGGGCGCTGCCGACGCGCTGTGTGGCCGAAGACCTGACCGATGATGATGTCGAATATCTGGAGAATCTGCCGCACGACTATGTGATCGATCTGCCCAAGCTGCCCGCGCTACGGATTGTACACGGCAGTATGCGCGCACTGAATGCCGGGTTGGGCTTCTGGATGTCGGATGCGGAGTTGCTCAGCGCCGTCGAAGGCGCGGACGAGCCGCTGGTGGTGGGCGCCCACACTCACCGTCCGCTCGACCGGCGGGTGGGGGAGCGGTGGATTCTGAATTCGGGCGCGGTTGGCGCGCCGTTCAACGGTAATCCCGACGCGCAGTACCTGGTGTTGGAAGCCACCAACAGCCACTGGGAAGCCGATTTCCGCGCGGTGCCCTACAATCGCCGCGCACTGTACGAGGCCTGGATGCGCAC
Organism: Chloroflexota bacterium; assembly: GCA_010092855.1. Taxonomy (GTDB): domain Bacteria; phylum Chloroflexota; class Anaerolineae; order Aggregatilineales; family Aggregatilineaceae; genus TC-15. The sequence continues at coordinate 2,037 of JAADYV010000128.1, forward strand.
CGGTCTCTTGCGCAAGAGCATGAGCGCCCAGGTGTTTATGTACGAGGTCGAAACCGCGACCTTCCACATGGCGTCCTACATCCGCTTCTGCAACATGAACAAGCTGCCGCAGAACGACTATTCGAGTTTCGAGCGCTACCGCATCGCGTCACGTTATGTTACACCCGGTCGCTCGCTGGTCGGAGGGGGTTAAGCTGGCGCGCGTCAAGCTCAAACGCTTCCGGGTCGAAAAACCATCCGACGCCGTTCTGAAGCGCTATCTGCGAGTATACGACAGCAAGGATTTGCACCAGCACCCGGATGACCTGCCGCCGATTTCGCCCCAGGGGTTGTTTGGGAGCGCGGAACCGCTGGTGTTCGACCTGGGCTGCGGGCGGGGCGAGTTCCTGGTAGCGCGCGCGCTCGACCAGCCGGAGCAGAACTTTGTCGGCTTCGACTGGCACTGGAAGTCGGTGTGGGACGCCGTCAATCGCGCCCATGCTGCCGACCTGGACAACATCCTGTTTCTGCGGACGGACTTCCGCCGCGCGCTGAGTATCGTGCCGGACCGCTCAGTGCGCGAGGGGTTCCTGCTGTTCCCGCCCCCGGGCCTCAAGCACAGCAAACGCCAGCAGGACCCGCTGCCCGCAGACACCATCCGGCACATTTTTCGTGTGCTGCTGCCGGATGGCCCGTTCCACTTCATCACCGACCACCCCGACTTCTTCGCCGTCAAAACGGACCTGATCGCGGCCACCGGCCTGTTCGAGCAGCAGCGCACCGCGCACCAGTTCGAGGGCGGGCAGACGCGCTTCCAGGAATTCTGGGAGCGTCGCAACGTCCAATCCCACCCCTACGAAGGCCGCGCCAAACCTTAATCAGTTTCATAGCCAAGAGGATAAGATTTCTGCAGGCGTGATTGATTACTGGTCCGGTTTTGGTCCGCGCGCGGTAAACAGGCCGACATCTTTGCCCAGCAGGATCGCGCCGGTGGGGGCCATCTCTGCTTCCAGGAACGCCCGGAACGCGGCCAGTCGTTCGCCGACCAGGTAATCGCGCGCCGGGCCGGAGCGCACATAATCCACCAGCGGCTCGATTTCGGTCACGATCAGGGCGTCCTCATAGCGGGTCAGGCGCACGTCCGCGAAGTGGGCGGTTAGCTGCTCCTGGCCATTCTCCAGCGTAAACGAATCCATCTGAATGTGGCTTTCCCACTGCGGCACGTCGGGATCAAAGCGCGCGACCAGCTCGAACAGAGTGCGCATGTGGCTCTCGCCGTTGGTGGTGGCGTAGAAGGTGCCGTCGGGAGCCAGCACGCGCCGGATTTCGGCCAGCGCGCGCGGCAGGTCCGGCACGGTGTAGAGCATGTGGTTGGCGATCACGACATCGAAGCTGCCGTCGCGGTAGGGAATTTGCCGGGCGTCGATGATTTCGAAGGCGAACACGGGTGGGGCATCGCGCAGGGTCAATTGCGTTTCGTGCAACATCCCCGGCGAAATGTCGGACAGGGTGACGTGCCAGTCGCGGCGGACGCGGGCTTTGTTACGCGACCACAACCAGCCAGGCCCACAGCCGACTTCCAGCAGGCGCACGCCGGAGGGCAGTTGCAGGCGGTCGAAGACCCAGCACTGCCAGGCCTGCTTGTGTGCGCCGAAGCGGATGTGCAGTTGGGCGCGCGCGTTGATGTTGGCCGAGTCGTGGTACTGGGTCGATAGGTAGTTCGGGTCCGGTGGGTGATGAACCATGCGCGAAGACCTCCGAAACGCTCGTCTGGTGTTGTGCTACAAACGTTGGGCGAAAAACAGCCCGCTGCTTTTGGCGATGGTGATCGCGCCGCTGGGGTCCACCTGCTTTTCCAGGAAGCGCGTGAACGCGGGTAGACGGGGCATAACCGCCGCTGCGCCAACAGGATCGGACAGGATGTAGGCCACCAACGCGCCGATCTCGGTGACCACCAATGAATCATCATACAGCCGCAGTCTGACCGTGTCAAAGTGGCGGGCCAGCCAGTCGCGCCCATTTTCCAGCGAAAACTTGTGGCGTAGCTGCGTGTTGCGCGCGTGTACGTCATACTCCGGCGCGAAGGCACGGATCAGGTCGTGGATGCGCTGCAAGTGGTTGATGCCGTTGGTGGCGGCGTAGAAGGTGCCGCCCGGCTTGAGCACGCGCCGCACCTCGGCCAGCGCCGCGTCCAGGTTGGGCACATGGTACAGCATGTGGTTGGCGACGACGGCGTCGAAAACGGCGTCCTCGAACGGGATGTGCTGCGCATCGAACACCTCGAAGTGGAAGATCGGCGGGGCGTTGCGCAGGCTGGCCTGGGCTTCGAGCACCATGCCGGGCGAGAAGTCGCTGAGCGTGATGTGCCAGCCGGTGGCCAGCCGGTCCTGGTTTTCGGACCACAGCCAGCCTGGGCCACAGCCGATCTCCAGAATCCGGGCGCGGGCGGGAAAAGTGCACTGCTCAAACGCCCAGCGCGGCCAGGGCTGCGGATTGGTGCGGAAGCGGCGGTGCAGTTCAGCGCGGGCGTCCAGGTTGGCGCTGGTGCCATACTGCTGGGTGCGCAGGTAGTCGGTGTCACTCCATTGGGATACCATGTTTGATGCTCCTTGTGTATACCAATAACCAGGTGCTTACGATTTAAGCGGAGCATCCGCGTGTTAACTTGACGGTCACCCGCTCCCCACCTGACAGGTCAGGGTAGCGTGGGATCAGGGTCGGTTTGGGCGTCAGGTTGGGTGGTGGGATCGGTTGCGGCAGCCAGCCGGATCGACGCCAGCGCCAGCCCGAAGATGATCCAGACCAGCGTCATGGTGGCGTGGAAGAGGTCGATCTTGAAGTAGAAGTGGTCGAATACACCCCCGGCCAGCACGCCCACGATCCCCGCCGACAGCCCCAACCACACGTCGCTGATCTCCGGCAGGGCTTCGATGCGGCGCAGGTGGTACAGCCCATAAAGGAACAGGCTGCCCATCATCACCAGGTAGGCGAACAGGCCGACAAACCCGGCGTGCGAGGCGATGGTCAGGTAGGTGTTGGCCACACCCAGGTACAGGTCGATTTCGGGCGTACCGGAAAAGCCCACGCCGATCACCGGGTGGCGGTTGATCAGTGTCAGGGCGTCTTTGTATTCCCCGAAGCGCAT
>JAADYV010000129.1 GCA_010092855.1 Chloroflexota bacterium
GGGGGCGCTGCCCGCGCAGGGCTGCACATCCGGCCAAAACGCGGTACACTGCCCCGTGCATGAGCCACATACAGATACGAGGATTTTTCGCATGTTTCGATACCTCACACTGCTGATCATTGCCGCCTCCATCGTCTTACCGCGTGTGACTGCCACGGGCGGGCCTGCGCCTGCCGCTGCCGCCCCTCCCGCCGCCGACGATGATCCGCGCCCCTGTTCGCTGCTGACGCCCGACCTGCCGCGCAGCGACGAATGTGACGCCGAGATCGCGGCCAACCCCTTGCCGGAATTCGAGCGCCCGATTGAGTACGACGCGGTGCGCGATGGTGAAGCTACCCCGCGCAGCATTTTGATGCCCGAAGAACCGCTGCCCTATCCCATCGCGCAGCAGCGCCGCGCCTGGTATTTCAGTGACGTGCCCGGCGTGCTGCCTGCCGACGACGACTGGACCGCCGCGCGCCGCGTGGCCCGCGAGGAGATGTCCTACGTCTATCACACCGTGGACGTGAATGGCGTGATCTGGCACCTCATCGGCCCCGGCATGTGGATGGAAGACCAGTACACGTCGGTGCTGGTCGTGCCCAACCGACCGGACGAGGTTAGAGGGCGCTGGGTTGCTATCGACCTCAACCAGCAGACGCTGATCGCCTTCGAAGATGACACGCCGATCCTGGCCTCGCTGGTCAGCACCGGCTACTTCCTGCAAACCACGCCCGGCCTGTTCCACGTCTATGCCCGCACCGAGGGGATGGTCATGCGCGGCCCGCCCGGAGCCAATCCCCCCGAATACGAATTTTACACGCGCTGGGTGATGTTCTTCAACGCGGACCAGGGCCTGCACGCCATGCCCTACCACAACTACTTTGGCATCGCGCGCACGCACGGCTGCATCAACGTGCCGCCCGGCGACGAGGAATGGCTGTGGAACTTCTTTGCCGAAAACGAAGACGAATGGCATCCCAGCTTCCCGGATACCTTCCAGGTAGACGACATCGACGCCGCGCCCTGGGTTTACATCTACGAAAGCGATTCCATCCCCGCCGCCTGGTCGTATTGAGCGGAACTTCTTTGCGCAGGGACCGGTGAAACGTCACACTGATGCGTAACCGGTCCGTGTGCTGGTAAAATGATCCTATCTCTCCTGCCTTGCTTGGTAACGAAAGCCGAATCGGTGTAGACTGCGAGTGGTGTATTGTTATGGTTGATCCTGCTAATCCTCTGGGGCCGGACGTGTGGCAGCGCGGCGCGAAGCTGGGGCTGCTGTGGGTCGGGGTGTTTTTCGCAGTGACGGCGGGCGTCTATCTGCTGATGGGCGTTGCCGGGTGGTCAGGCGTTGCGCGGGCGTTGTGCGCAATGGGCATTGGCCCAGTGCTGGCCACCGGCGGCATCACCGTGTGGTGGCTGGTGCGCCGTCCGACCCTGGAAACAGCAGTTTTGTCAGGCGGGGAGGAGCATGGGGAAGACGAATGACAGACAAACCGCACGACTTCGAGGCCTATTACGACCAACTCGCAGCTCAATTTGACCAGGCGGCCAAGCTCTACGACGCCACCTACGGTCCGCCCACCGAATCCGGCTCCGGCAGTCCGCTGCTAGGCTGGCTGCGCGCGGAGCATCTCGCCGTTTTGCAGGAGGTATTCCCTGCCCGGGGCGTGCTGCTCGATATCGGCTGCGGAACGGGCGAAGAGGCGCTGCACATGGCCGGGGCCGGGTACAGCGTGCTGGGCATCGATGTCAGCCCGGCGATGGTGCGCCAGGCGCAGACCAAAGCCGCCGTGCACGGCATCCAGCTTGGCCTGACCTTCCGCGAACTGCCAGCAGGCAAGCTCGCCGACCTGGACGAGCGCGGCCCGTTCCAGGGCGCGTATGCCAGCCTGGGCACACTGAACACCGAACCCCAGCTTGACGTGGTCGCGGCCCAACTGCACGAGCTGCTGGAACCGGGCGCGGCGTTCGTGGCGACGGTCATGAGCACGCGCTGCCTGTACGAACGGCTGCGCGCCACCCGTGCCCAGCGCCTGGACCGTTCCCCCGATTGGCACGATGACCGCGCCGGAGCCAGCGGAGTCGTGACCACCCAACGCTGCTATTCCCCGGACGATTTCGCCGCCGCTTTTGCGCCACACTTCGCCCCGGAACGGGTGTGGGCCTTTCCGCTGTGGCTGCCGCCCGTGCACCTGGGCGACATCTACCGCGAGCGGCAGGATCGCTGCGGCTTCTGGGAACAGCGCGACCGCCAGATGCGCGAGTGGCCCTGGTTCCGCGCGCGTGGCGACCACTTCACGATGATTTTACGTAATACCGGATAGATGCCGTTTTTGGTATGGTCTGGAAAAGCGGTTATTGGTTGTTAGTTGTTGGTAGCGAGGGAGAATCGTAGGGGCGTATTGCGATACGCCCCAATTGCTAACGGCCAATAACCAACCACCAATCACCAACAACCAGTGAAGAGAGGTACGCGCCCACCATGATATCTTACCGCGAACATCGCCCCCTCAACGGCGCATTCAAAGGCCGGGGACGCAACTACCTGACGCTGCTGGCCTGCCCACACGACGGGGCCAGCCTGACGCTGCACGGCACCGAAGCCCACTGCACCGCCGATCCCACCCACGTCTTCCCCTTCGATGACGGCATTCTGCGGCTGGTGCCGGACACCATGCGCGAGTCCGTGAACGCCCAGTCGGAGGCATACGAATCCGCGCGGGCGTCCAAAGGCTGGACCACGCCCGACGAGAGCGCGTTCAAGAGCCTGCCGCAGACCGGGCTGTCCGGCTATCCCGACGGCTACTGGCAGCACCAGGCCGAGGCCACCGCGCTGTTGTGGCGCTTCCTGGAAGCGATCCGGCTGCAAAACGGCGGCCTGCCCATCGGCCCGATGGGAGAGACAGCCGTCATCGGTGCGGGGATGGGCTGGCTGGCCTACGGGCTGGACGTGGCCGGGTATACCAC
>JAADYV010000630.1 GCA_010092855.1 Chloroflexota bacterium
CCAGGCTGAACTGGCCGAAGTCGCGGCTGGTCTGAGCGACGGCACCATCACCACCGGCTACGGTGAAGCCGCCGACGAAGCCGCTGAAGGTGAAGGCGAATAGTCACACGTGAATAAACTGGCTTTAATAGCCAGCTAGAGCAGCCAGGTATCGGGTTAACGCCTGATACCTGGTTTTTTCGTATCGATGAGCACGGGAGGGCGAAAATGGCGTTTGAATATCCGCTGACGTTTTTCTACACGCGCGACCTGGCCCAAACAGCACGTTTCTACGAGGATGTGCTTGGTCTGCCACTGGTGCGCGACCAGGGCACCTGCCGCATCTACCGCGTGGGAGAGAGCGGGTACGTTGGTTTTTGCGAGCGGGAGTCTGCGCCGAAACAGCCGCAGGGTGTGATCCTGACCTTCGTGACGGAAGACGTCGACAGTTGGCACCAGCGGCTGCACGCGGCGGGTGTTGTGTTCGAAAAACCGCCGACCGACAACCCCACCTACGGACTTTACCACTGCTTCTTCCGCGATCCGAATGGCTACCTGCTAGAAATCCAGCGCTTCTACGAGCCGCTGGCCTGATTTTCCAGATCCAAGCTGGCCGGATCAAACGGTGGCAGCTCGTCCAGCGGTTGCTCGGAGTCCAGTCCCAGGTCCGCCGGGGCCACGCGCGTCGAAAAATCATAGTACACCCGGTAGTCGCCCAGGTCGATGGTTTGATATGTGATGGCAGCAGCCTTCAGGCGTTCAGCGATTACGGCGTCCAGCGCAGCATAATTGTGCGAAATCCACACGACGCGCTCCGCACTTGCTACCACATCGGCATAGGGTGGGTAGCGGTTGTGGTTGGGGTGGTAGCCGCCCTTGATATAGGGCAGGGAGGTGTCCAGCATCACGCTTTCGCCCGAACGGAAAATTAGCCGGAACGAGGCCCAATAGCTGCTGTAACCGTGCTTGTAGCCGCGCTCCTCCAGGAAATCCAGCACGCGGTCGTCATGCGCCGCCGGGGTTTGCAGCTTGACCAGCAGTTGGGGTTGCAGCCCGATGTCGGTTTGCGCAGCGCGGATCACGGCCCCGGCCTGGAAGACCAGCAGCAGACCCAGCGCCAGGGTAGGCACTATCCTCCCCGCACGCCGGAGCCGGTCCAGGCTCATGGCAACGCCCAGTGCCGCCGGCACCCACAACGGCATCAGGTAGCGCCCGGTGGCGTCGGAAAAAGATGAGAAGACGAAGATCAGCGCGAATACCCCGAACACTAGCCACAGCCAGCGCGATACTGCCGGGTAAGTCGTGATCGACGGCGGGGGCAGCTTGCGGCCTCGCGCGCGGTGGGCTGCCAGCCACTCGGTTATCAGTACAGCTACCAGCAGCAGGTACAGCCCCAGGACCAGCAGCGCGCCGGGGGTGGTGATGAAGGCTGCTTCCCAGGTATAGCGCAGGCCGTAGACGGCAGGCAACCCCAGGATCAGCAGCCCTAACAGGGTGTCGATGGGCGAGATCGACTCGGTGCCGGGTGCAGCTTCAAAGCCTGTGGTCAGGAATTGCAGGGCGGCCCAGTCGTGGTGCACGTTGTACACCCACCAGGGCGCGCTGCCCACCAGGAAACACACCCCCGCCAGGGCATAGACATGCCAGCGGTGCAGTGCAAAGCGGCGCAGCCCCATCAGGCCCACGACCGCAATCGCGGACACAATCGCGCCATTGGTCCACCAACCAAGTCCCGCCGCCAGTCCCAATGCAGCCCAGCGCCACAGATGTTGCACGCCGTCGGCCTGCCCGCCTTCGGTTACGATCCAGCCCAGCCACAGCGTTATGGTGCCGAACAGCACCAGTTCGTTGTACCCGCCCAGCGTCAGCGTGGTATACAGCGCACCCAGCGGGGTGGGGATGGCCAGCAACAGCCCGGTCATAGCCGCGATGCGGCGGTTGCGTGTCAGCGTGACGGCCAGCCCATAGCCACTGGCCACCGACAGCAGGTACACCACCATCTGCACAATGCGAATGGCATGGACCGACTCGCCCAGCAGGCGAAAGCCGCCCGCCACCAGGATCGCGTCCAGGCTGCCCATGTAGGTCTGCCCGTAGTAAAAGGTGGGGATAGCGTGGCCCTGGTTGATGTGGCGTGCCATCAAGCCAACGATGGCCTCGTCCGAGTCGAACGAAACGCCGTCCGACGCGATCAACCACGCCCGGAACAGTGCCGCGATGAGCACAATCGGTAACAACACCAGTAGATGACGTCGGGCAGACACGGCAGCTTCCTTGTGGTATGAAACATTCCAGCCCGTTCGAGTGTAAATCAGGTATTATAAATGAGCCAATGGATACCACGAAAGCAGCAGGGAAAACAGTAAAGCGTGCATTAGAATCCTGTAATGAAAAGAACCCTTCACCCCTCGCCTGCATCAGATATAATGTAGGGTGCAGCAGGCCCGAATTCTGAAATGGCAATAACCGGCACCTCCCGGCTAGTGAGAAGGCGAGGCAAAATGAGCGAGAATCTGAGCTTCAATCTGAGTGCATCATCGGCCAATAGCGGCGCTAACGGCGACGGCATCCAGCACGAAAAGGTGATCATCATTGGGTCGGGACCCGCCGGGCTGACGGCAGCCTTGTATACGGCACGCGCCAAGCTGGACCCGCTGGTGATCGCGGGGCATGAACTCGGCGGGCAAGTGGCGCTGACGCACGAGATCGAGAATTATCCCGGCTTCCCCGAAGGCCTGAGCGGGCAGGAACTGGTTGAGCTGATGAAGTCCCAGGCGGAACGCTTCGGCGCGCGGATCAAACTCTTCAGTGCCGTGACCGAGGTCAACTTTCGCGATGGCGCGCCGTTCCGCATCACGACCGACGACGGCGCAGAATACCTGGCCGACTCGGTGATTGTGACCACCGGGGCCACCCCGCGTCACCTCAATGTGCCGGGCGAGAAGGAATTCACCGGCCAGGGCGTCAGCTACTGCGGGACGTGTGACGGTTTCTTCTTCCGTGATAAGGAGATCGTGGTGGTCGGCGGTGGCGACAGTGCCCTGGAAGAAGGGCTGTTCTTGACGCGCTTCGCCAGCAAGATCGACGTGGTCCACCGCCGCGATGCGCTGCGGGCCGGGCAGACGCTCCAGGACCGGGCGTTTGCCAACGAGAAAATGAACTTCATCTGGGACACCGTCGTTGAGGAGATCAGCGGTGATGGCAGCGTTGAGGGGGTACGGTTGCGCAACGTGAAGACCGGCGCGGTCGAAGATTATGCCACCGAAGGCGTGTTCATCTTCATCGGCCACGATCCCAACAGCGACATCTTCGACGGCCAGTTGGAGCGCGACGAGTTCGGCTACGTGATCACCGACAAAGAAATGCACACCAACATCGAAGGGGTGTTTGCGGCAGGCGAAATCCAGGACCGTATCTACCGCCAGGTGGCGACCTCGGTCGGTCAGGGCACCGCCGCCGCCATGTCGTGCGAGCGCTGGTTGGCTGAGCAGGAATAACCCCGCCGCAACGGGGCGATCGAGTATGTACGCCATGTTCCCCAACAGGACGGGGGGAGCATGGCGTTTTTTATCGTTTGGGACTATGCTTGGCGTATCGGCTTAAATACTTCTTTACAGGGGTGACATTGACCTATGGCCTGGATCAACAATCCGTCGATTTACGAGATCAACACCTGGACCTGGTTACACACACTCAGCGAAAAATACGGCAAAAAAATAACCTTAGGCACCGTGCCCGACAGCGAACTGGATGAGTTGGCCAGTTGGGACGTGAGCGCCATCTGGCTGATGGGCATGTGGGAACGCAGTGCTGCCGGACGCCAGATCGCGCTGGAGCATCCCGGCTAGCAGGCCGAGTATCGCCGCGCGCTGCCGGACTTCACACCGGAGGACGTGGTCGGATCGCCATTCGCCGTGCGGCAGTACGCCGTCGATCACCATCTGGGTACCCGGCAGGAGCTGGCCGCGTTACGCCAACGGCTGGCCGAACGTAACCTGCTGCTGGTGCTGGACTTCGTCCCGAATCATGTCGCCGTGGATCACCCCTGGTTGGAAGAATGCCCCGAATGTTTCATCCAGGGAAAGCCCGACGACCTGCATACTCAGCCGGATGGTTTCTTCCAGGTAGGGGAGCGTGTGTTTGCTCATGGCCACGATCCGTACTTCCCGGCCTGGACCGACACCGCCCAGTTGCACGCCTTCAGTCCTGCCTATCGCCAAAAGGCCACCGAGACCCTGCTAGACATCGCCAGCCAGTGTGATGCCGTGCGCTGCGATATGGCCATGCTGCTCACCAACCGCATCTTCGAACAGACCTGGGATTACCGTGCGGGTGAAGTGCCCGGTGTGGAATTCTGGCAGGACATCATCCCCGCTGTCAAGGAAGAATACCCGGACTTCAAGTTCATGGCCGAGGTGTACTGGGACATGGAGTGGGACCTGCAACTGCAGGGCTTCGACTTCACCTACGACAAGCGGTTGTACGACCGGCTCAAGGACGGCAACGTCGAGGCCACCCGGGGCCACCTGAAAGCGGCGCTGGATTACCAGAACCGCCTGGTGCGCTTCATCGAAAACCACGACGAGGAACGCGCTGCCCGGTCGATGGGCTTCGGGCGCGACCTGGCGGCGGCGGTGCTGATCACCACGCTGCCGGGGGCCAAGCTGCTGCACGAGGGGCAGTTCGCGGCGCACCAGGTCAAGCTGCCGGTCCAATTGGGACGCCGCCCCAAGGAGCAAAACAATCCCGATACGCACACGTTTTATCACCGGCTGCTGCGCGAGCAACGCCGCTCGATTTATCACGTAGGCGAATGGCGGCTGCGCGAGATCGTCTCCGCCTGGGCCACTAACAACACCCACACCAACCTGCTGGCCTACACCTGGCAGAACGGCCAGGAACGCGGGCTGGTGGTGGTTAACTATTCTCACATTCCATCGCAGGGCTGGGTGATGCTGCCGGGGTTTGGATTAGAGGGGCGCAAGTGGATTCTGCGTGATGTGCTGCACGCCATCGACTATGAGCGCGACGGCTCGGAGATGATCGATCACGGGCTGTACATTGACCTCAAACCCTGGTGGACGCATATTTTTGATTTCCGGTAGGGCTGATTGTGGATCAACAGGTGTTGGTTATTGGTTCAAAAACACGCGCACGACCTGGGTTTGGCCAATAACCAACAACCAATCACTACCAACTGCTTTACCCCCTGCGCCCCACGTAATGCGCCGCAATCGAGTCCACGCGGCCCCCGTAGCTTTCGCCGAACAGGTTGAGGTGTACCAGGATGTAGTAGAGCTGGTACAATGCGCGCCGCTCCCCGTAGCCCGACAGGGGATAGGCGGAGCGGTAGGCATCGTAGAAGCGCGCCGGGAAGCCGCCAAACAACTCGCTCATGGCCAGGTCCATCTCCCGGTGACCGTACCATACCGCCGGGTCGATCAGGACCGCGCTGCCTTCTGTATCGACCAGGTAGTTGCCGCCCCACAGGTCCCCGTGCAGCAGCGCGGGCGCGATGGCGTCGTCATCGAGCAAGTCCGGCAGGCGATCCATCAGCCGGGTCAGCAGGTCCTCGCGGCGCTTGTTGAGCCGTCCTCGTTGGCGCGCAAGCTCCATCTGGTAGCCAATGCGCTGATCGCGGTAGAATGCGCTCCAACTGGTGGTGGGCGGATTGGGCTGGGGCAGCCGACCGATGAAGTTGTCGTGGTCCAGGCCGTGCTGTTCGGCGCTGTGATTGTGCATCGCGGCCAGTCCTGCGCCAAAGCGCACCATCGTAGCGCCATCTGCGCCGCGCTTGTTCCCTGGTTCAATCCATTCCAGCACCAGAAAAGCCGGGCACGCGCCGTCGGCATCTCCCTGCGCGACCACCGCCGGGATCCGTACTGCGTTCGCTTCTGCCAATAGCCGCAGACCGCGCGCTTCGGTCGGGAACATCTCTGGCGGGGCGCTGCTGTTCCACTTGACGAAATAGCGCTGGCCACCGGCTTCGAACTGGGCCGACTGGTTGATGTCACCACCATAGACGGCCTGAGCACTCTCGACAGGCGTGCCGAGGGCTTCTGTAATGGCGGTGCTCAGGGCTGTGGGTAAGGCCATGATTACAGTCCGTGTTCGTCACGGATATGCGCCAGCAGACCTTCCGCGGCCTGGCTGACTAGGTCGTAAACTTCCTCGAAGCGCCCATCGTAGTACGGATCGGGCACTTCTTTCGTCCCGGCGTCCTCAGCATAGTCCAAAAATGGCCGCACCTCCGCGTCGCTGTTGTCGGGCATCATACGCTTGACGTTGGTCAGGTTAGAGTTGTCCATCGTCAGGATGTAATCAAAGCTGGCGAAGTCCTGGCGCGTGATCTGGCGGGCGCGGTGTTCGTATTGGATACCATGCTTGCGCAGCACGCCGCGCGTCCCCCGGTGCGGCTGCTCGCCAACGTGCCAGCTCCCGGTGCCTGCCGAATCGACCGTGATCTGGTCGCTTAAGCCGGCTTCTTGCACCACGTGCTGGAAAACTCCTTCGGCCATCGGTGAGCGGCAGATGTTGCCCAGGCAAACGAACAATACACGAACGGTCATGTGGTTTTCCTCCTGGAAAAATAGCAGACAGCGGTCAGCATTCAGCCTTCAGCGAAAACAGCCGCTGAACATATTCAGTTCTAGGTTGTACCGCAGGCTGCGGCATGGTGAGTTTCTCGCATCTTCACCCGACCATTGTACCGAAACCGGGCCGGTGATCAATATACAAACGGGATCAGCTTGTGGACGCGCTGCTGGTAGGCGGCATAGTCAGGGAATTTGCGCACCAGCCAGCGCTCTTCGCGGCGGGATTTGACGTCGAAGAACACGAATAGCAGCCCGGCATAGACCAGCGTTAGCACGCTGGCGTTGAGCAGCGCCCAGCCCACCGCGCCAATGATCAGGCCACTGTAGATCGGGTGGCGCACGATACGGTACGCACCGGTCTGCACGAGTTGGGCGTCGTCTTTGGGATGTGGGAACACGGACAGGTTATCGCCCAGCCAGAAGATACCGGCTAGCGCCAGCGCCAATCCAGTGGCTCCCAGCGCGAGCCCGGCTACCAGTGCTACTACGCGGAGGGCATCCGGCAGTTCGACCCGCAGGCCCAACGCCGCCGGTCCCAACGCCACCAGCGCGAACAACACCGTTTGCACCACGACGTACCATTCGCCGCGCGTGTTCTTCCACCATGCGGGTTGTTTTTCAGGTTGTGTATCCATGCACATCTCCCGGTTGGCAACACCGACTCTTGGTAGTGTTGACATATTGTCTGAAATCAGCTTGCCGTTGAGTACATATGTCAACACGGCTTAGATGATTGTAGCAGTTTTGTGCCCCTTGTTGCTCCACAGTACACGGGAGTGTGCAAGACAGGTAAATTCGCGCGCGATTGCGCCCGTATTGGGGTCCCATATCAGGATTTTTCACTATATGCTATACTTACCGGGGATTAAGAACATGGCCGTAAGGAGCAGAATCGTATCGTGAGCGAGTCTCCAATCTATAAAGTCGTACTGGTTGGTGACGGCAATGTAGGTAAGACCAGCCTGGTGCGCCGCTTTTGTGAAGGCAAGTTTGAAGATTCGCGTATTCTGACGATTGGCGTAGATTTTCAGATCAAAGCGGTGCAGTTAGGCGAACGGGAAGTTCGCCTGTCAATCTGGGATGTAGCCGGGCAGGACCGCTTTCGCACCTTTCGGGACCAGTTCTACAGCGGCACGTTGGCGGTGGCGCTGGTGTATGATGTGACGGCCCCGGCGACGTTCTTTAACCTACCGCGCTGGCGCGAGGAAGTGATGGCCAGCGCGCCCGGTGCGCCGATGGTGGTCATCTGCAACAAGCTGGACCTGGGCCCGGTGGTGCCGCCGGGTGAGGTCGAAGGGTGGGCCAAGTTCGAAGGCCGGATGCCCTTTCTGCAAACCAGTGCCCTCACTGGGGAAAATATCGAGCAGTTTTTCCAGGGGCTGGCGTACCTGGCCTACAAACACAAGGAAGCGCTGGTCGAAATCGAGAAGATGCGCGCCCAATATTTACCCCCGTCTGGACCCCCGTCGGGGCTTCCTTCGGGGAGTTAGGTCGTGTTGGTATTTTAGCCTGAAAATGGCGACTGTCTGAGCCAGATGTCAACCCGGCCTGGACCCGCCCGAAGCGGTGCGCGATTGAAAATAGTGGCGGAGGCGCAAAGTGATGAGCCACCAGGAAGATCCCTCGGAACGCAAAAACTCATCTCTGCTGCGACGTTTGCTCCACGGGGAAGAGGAACCGCCTGCTCCAGAGGACGATGCTGCGCTGGAGAACGAACCGGCTGCGCCTGATGCGCGGCTTTCCCCGATTCCAGGCGTGACGGTCGAGCCGGAAAAACCCGACAGCGATGAGAAGCGCAGCACCTCGCGCCTGTCCCCTATCCGGCCCAGCCAGCCGGACGAGACCGAGCCACAGGAACCCCTCATCCCATCGATGCCCTACCGCGCCCCCACCGAACCACTCTCTCCGCGTGAACAAATGCAGCGTGCTGAAGAAGCCTTGATCGGGCTGCGCGAGAAAATGGCGCGGGTGGCGGCGGAATATGCCGAAGGCAAGCTCAACTCGGCCCAGTTCGACGCGATTTACACCCGCTACAGCGAACAGCGCGATATCACGGAACGCTTGCTCAGCCGCGATCCCGAAAGCCAGGCCTGGCAATCGGTCGTCCAGCCCGGCCACACGACCTTCCTCAAGGAATATTACGCTGCGCGCGTGATATCATACGCCTTCTACCATCTGGATACCGCGCGCCTGATTACCGTGACCGGGCCGGTGCAGATGGAGCGCTCGCAGGTGATGGCGGTCATCACCCGGCTGCGCGACATCATCGCAGAACGCGGCAACCCCGGCTCGGCAGCGCGCCAGTTGGGGGATGGGCGCTGTGTGCTGTTTGTGCCAGGCGAAATCACAGTAGCCGTGATTATTCTGTCGGTCGAACCGGCAGCGACGCAGATTACGCGCGTGGAGGATATGCACGCCGACTTCGAACGTGCCAACGCGCGCGCGCTCCAAAACCGGGATTTCAACCCAGAGCGTATGGTGTTCCCCCACCGGGCCCTATTTGAAGAAAACCGCTAACCGGACAGCAGTGGTGGCCGGTTGTTGCGCGTATGGTTCGCCGTTACCCTCGCTTTCGACGAGGCATAACGTGGTGTATGATGGTTAAAAGCCCTGAAACGGAAAACCGTCATGCCCGACTACGATACCTTGCGCGCGCGCATGGTGCGCGATCAACTGGCCGCCCGCAATATTGACGATCCGGCGGTGCTGGCCGCGATGCGTGCGGTGCCGCGCCACTTCTTTGTCCCAGAGCACCTACAGAAGGCCGCCTACCGCGACGGCCCGTTGCCAATCGGCAACAACCAGACCATCTCCCAGCCGTACATCGTGGCGTTGATGACCGAAATGTTGTTGTTGAAACCGGGCGATGTGGTGTTGGAGATTGGCACCGGGTCAGGCTACCAGACGGCGGTGCTGTGCGAGCTGGCGCGATATGTCTATTCCCTGGAACGGTATCCTGAACTTGGGGAAGGCGCGGCGGCGCGCTTAGCCAGGTTGGGGTATGACAACGTCGAATTGCACGTTGGCGATGGCAGCCAGGGCCTGCCGGACATGGCTCCCTTTGACGCCATCATTGTCACAGCCGCCGCGCCAGCGATTCCCGGCCCACTGCGCGCACAACTTGCTGATGGGGGGCGGCTAGTGCTGCCCATCGGCGACCGGTATCAGCAGGTGTTGCAGCGGGTGCGCCGTGATGAAGAGCGTTGGACCCTGGAACGCTTGATTCCGGTGATGTTCGTGCCCTTATACGGGCAGCATGGCTTCAGGCCGCCCGACGATCCGTGAGGGGCCTATCCCTGATCCTGCCGGACTGCTGCTACCGCGCGCTGGCGCTGGCCGCGAGTTCGGCCAGGTATTCCGACGCAAACCCGCCGTCATCGGTGGCCACCAACACCCCGGCCAACTTATGCACCTGTAGTTCGCCAAAGTGCCGGATCAGGCGCGTGACCTGTTTCCCCATCACGTCGATGAAGTCTTCCCAGGCCACATCATCTGGAAGCTGCGGTTCGCGCAGCGCGCGCATACTATTCAGGTAGGCCAACACCGGCTCGACATCGGGGAAGTGCAGCGTACTGGGCAGGTCGTGCCGGGCCACCGCGCGGAAATGACGACCCAGGCGCACCGCCCCGTTTTCTAGTTTGAAGGCGTCTTTGTTGGCGTTGAATTCCTGCTTGGGGTGGCCGAGCAATGTGCACGCGCGCCGCGCCAGCGTATCGAATTCCGGCATGGTGTTCTCGCTGTTGGTGGCCGCGATCAGGCAGCCGGAAGGCCGCAGCACGCGATGAATCTCACGCAGCGCTTGGTCCACGTCCGGCACGTGGTGCAGCATGTGGTTGGCCAGCACCACGTCGAAGCTGTGGTCGGGAAAAGGCAGGTACTGCACATCCATGTTGAGCACCAGAGGGGGGAAGGCGTGTTCGCGGGCTTTTTCCAACATGCCAAACGACAGGTCGCCTGCCACATGATAGCCGGTGGGGATGCGCTGCTGGACCAGCTCGAAGTAGTTTCCTGGCCCGGCCCCCACATCCAGCACCCGCTCATCGCCGTGCCACTTGACGGTATCAAGCACCCAACGGCGAAAATCGAGCTTGGGGTGACTGTACAGTTCGTGGGTGCGAATGCGGATATTCAGTTGTTCGTCGGTGGCATAGGCCCGCTTGACTAATATTTCACGATTCACGCCAGGATCAGAGTCATTCATCGTTCTTCCCGCCCGCTAGCAGCAGCAAAGACCAGAATTGCTGAGTATACTGTACGTAGTTTAACACGACATGCAGCCTACACCAATGCACATTAACCGCCAGTCGAACGTTAATCAGGAGAAATTCATGAAACGCAAACGGTGTTTGGTTGTTCTCGTGCTGATCCTGGCCTTCAGCGACGACAGCCGTACACTGATCACGACCGGGCGTTATGCCACCGCCACCTGGGATGTCGAAGACCTGGTGCGCCGCGCATTAGCCCAATGAGCAACTCGGTTTGCATATCGCGCCCGTCGGCGGCAGAATCAGGGGCGGCGAAGTGAAGGAGATAACGCTGTGAGTGGAAAAATCGAGCCGTCACAGATAGCAGCAGTGGCCGCCATCCTCAAGCGGAGCCAGCGTCTGGTAGTTTCGACCGGGGCCGGTGTCTCGAAGGAAAGCGGCATCCCCACCTTCCGGGATGCGCTGGAGGGCTTGTGGGCGCAGTATGACCCGCAAAAGCTGGCCACGCCGCGCGGCTTCTTGCAAAATCCCAAGCTGGTGTGGGACTGGTACGCGCACCGGCGCGCGCTGCTGGCCGACGCCAAACCGAACCCCGGCCACTATGCGCTGGCCGAAATGGAAGCGTTGGTGCCGCAGCTTGTGCTCGTGACGCAAAACATCGACGGGCTGCACCAGGAAGCCGGTAGCAGCGATGTGGTCCTGCTGCACGGCGACATCCGGCTGAACAAGTGCCACGCCAACTGCCAGGGCAACCCCACCCATATCAACATCGAGGAGCTAGAATGGGACAGAAACGCCGGTCCGCCGGTCTGCCCCCGCTGCGGCGCATGGGTGCGGCCCGACGTGGTATGGTACGAGGAACTGCTGCCCCCGGCGGCCATCGAACGGGCGTTTAACCTCAGCGAAGTGGCCGACGTGATGCTGGTGGTGGGCACTTCCGGCGTCACGCAGCCCGCGGCCAGCCTGCCTTTCGCCGCCAAGCGCGCTGGTGGCACCCTGATCGAGGTCAACCCGGAGCCGTCGCAGATCACGGCTATCGCCGACCATTACCTGCCCGGACCGTCGGGCGAGGTGCTGCCGCAGATCGTGGCCGCCATGCGTGCCCTGGGTGATATGCCGGGGGCGCAGCCGGATGCGTAGGGTGTTGGCGGTGTGCCTGGTGGTGAGCCTGGTCTGGGGCATGGGATTGGGGAGTGAGTCCCCCGCTGCGGCGCAAACTGGTCCGGGGCGTGTAGATGTGTTTGTCGAGCAGAACCTGGCCACTGGCGCAGCCAGCATCTACTTTGTCGATGCCCTGACCGGCCTCAGCCGTGTGGTCAGCGTCGAAAACGGGCGCGACTTCACGCTGGTGGGCGACTATGTGCTGTACCAGACGCAGCAAACCGGCCTTGTGCTGCGCGCAACCGCCGACGGGCGCACAGAGCCGCACCCCTTCATCCAACGTGCAGCGGGTATCCAGTCCGTGCGGTGGGTGGTTTCCCCCGACCGG
>JAADYV010000631.1 GCA_010092855.1 Chloroflexota bacterium
GTTTTTGAACGATAAGGCCGCTGGAGGGCAGATTCAGGCAACCACCACGCGCCAGCGCGTCAAGGCATGGCCTGGGGTTTCCAGGGCGGATGTGGCGGCCTTTGTGCTCAAAGTAATCGAAGAACAGCAGGGGGCAAAAACGAACTTGCCCGCTTTCGCTGCGCACTACACCCTGACCGAACTCAAGGCGTAACGGCCTGCTCCGGAGGTGTATCACATGCCACAGATACTCGTGGTCTATTATTCACTGAACGGCAATACCCGGCAGGTAGCCGAAGCCATCGCCGCCGCCCACGACGCCGCTCTTGAACTCATTCAAGACACCGTTAACCGGGACACAGGGCTGGGACGCCCTCGCTCAGCAGTTGAGGGTCTTTTGGGCCTGCGCAGCAGCATCACCCCGCCCAAGCATGATCCCGCTGAGTACGATTTGGTCGTAGTGGGTACCCCCGTCTGGGCGGCCCGACTATCCTCGCCGGTGCGTGCGTATTTAAGCCAACAGCGCGCGGCGCTGAAGCGCGTAGCGTTTTTTTGCACGCAGGGCGGCATTGGTGGGAAGTGGGCCTTGCAAAGCATGGCCAAAATAAGCGGTCAGCGACCGGTTGCACGGCTGATCATCTCGGCGCGCCACCTGAATACCCCGGTTGCGGGAGAGAAGGTCGCGCAGTTTGTGAGCGAAATCGGCATGGACTGAAGGCAACATGCAGCAGTAAACACGCGCATCCTCCCAGAATGTCACCGGCAGCTGACACCATCCGGCTCCGACAATCCAGGTATGACCATCATGCTCGTACCCCACATCATCATCCACTTAGGGGAATAGTACTCTCGGGCCCGTTTCGCTTTTTCGCCGTTTGCACTATACTGCGGAATATGAACGAGAAACTGACTCCTGAACTGGTAGAGGGCGCGCTTTCCACGCTGGACTATACCCTCGTCAACGGACGTGACGTCATCGCCGATCCTGGGCTGGCGCAGTTGCGGCGCTATATCTCCGTGCTGGCCATAATCGCGGCCCCGTATGCCGGGCTGGGCGGTGACCAGGACCCGCTTAACCCGCTGGATCGCGCCGGGGAATGGAAACTGCTGCGCGAGGCGCTGCTCTATCCCAGGCCGAACGCCACATTTCCGCCCAACAACCGCGTACCGCTGGCCCTGGTGCGCCTGACTCC
This sequence comes from Chloroflexota bacterium, assembly GCA_010092855.1. GTDB lineage: Bacteria > Chloroflexota > Anaerolineae > Aggregatilineales > Aggregatilineaceae > TC-15. The sequence continues at coordinate 1,173 of JAADYV010000631.1, forward strand.
GCCCACGTCCGGGCGGCTGGCGCAGGCGCTGGCCGACGACAGCCCGGATGCGTTCCAGGTGGTGCACCTCGTCTGTCATGGTGAGCGCGATATGCTCTACCTGGAAGACGAAAACGGCCACGAGGCCTACGCTGTCGCGGAGCACGTGGTGCGCCTGTTCAAACCAGGCAAGGTGCGGCTGGTGGTGATGGACGGCTGTTTCAGCCATCGCATCGCGCAAATGCTGCTGGACGAGACCAGCGTAGAAGCGGTAGTCGGTACCCGCCGCAAAGTGACGCCCGAAAACGCCGCCACCTTCGCCGCCGGGTTGTATGCCGGGTTGGCGGTGGGCAGCAGCGTGCAGGAAGCTTACCGCGCCGCGCTGGGGACGCTGGAAACGCAAGCCGACCGCTACGAAATCCTGGCCGACGAAAACGCCTTCGAAGTGCTGATCCCGCTGCCGCCGCCGAACCTGCGCGCGACCCGTCCGCTGGTGTGTGATGGGCTGCCGCGCCTGGTCGACGTGCCGCAGCCGGAAGGCTTCATCGGGCGGCGCGAGCTGCTGGGCATGATGGCGCGCGACATTCCCACCGCCGAACAACGCCTGTATACCGTCACCGGTCCGGCGGGCATCGGCAAAAGCTGGTTGGTGGCCGAGTTCGTCGGACGGTTTGGCTGGCGGTTCCCCGGCGGGACGTTGTGGTTCCCCGTCAACGCGCAGACCACCACGCGCGAGATCATCGCCGAAATCGCGCGCCTGTTAGAACAGCCGCTGTATGCCCCGCTGGAAACGCTGCTGGCCGCGATGCGCGCGCGTCCGGTGCTGGTTGTGCTGGATGGGGCGGAGATGCTGGCCCCGGCAGAAGTAGACGCGCTGATCCGCTTCATTCGCAGCCTGGACCCGGCGGGCGAAAGCTGGATGATCCTGCTGGCGGGTGATTTGCCGGAGGCGCTGCGCCAGATTGAGGCGGCGCAGTATCATGAACTCGATGCTTTTTCGTACAAGGCCGCGCGCACGCTGGCTATGCGGCTGGCCGTCGAGCGTAAGCTTGATGTGCTGGACGTGGACACCATCGACGACTTCCTCGAACGCGCCCTCAACCTGCCCTGGCTGATCGTGCGCGGTGTGAACGTGATCGAATCGGACGGGCTGGCGGCGGCGCTCAAGGACCTGAGCGCGGTCAAGGCCGACATGCCCAGCGCCTACATCAACCAGCGCATCAAGCAGCTTGCTGTCGAGCAGGAAGCTGCGCTGCGGCTGGTGGTGCGCGCGCAAGGGCTGCCGGATGCCTTCGACGGGACGTTGGTGGCCCATTTCGGCGGAGATCGCACCGCGCAGCATGTCACGCTGTTGATCAAGTATGGCCTGCTGGAACGCGAGGGCGAACTGTACCTTATTCCGCCCCCAGTGCTGGCGTTTGTGCGGCAGCAGTTTGTGTTCAAGACCACCGAACAGACTGACCTCGACCAGCTTTTGATAAATTATTTCACCGACACTTGGCAGGCGTTGGGGCCGGATGACATGGCCCTCACCCGCGCGCGGCGTGCCATGCTGAACAACACGCGCGCCCTGGTCAAGCGCCAGATGGCGGCGGGCGGCGTTGGTCCGGCGGCGGTAGCAGACCTGCTGGCGGCGGCGGCTCCGGCCTTCCGGGCGGCAGGGCTGGCCGAGGAATTCATTCGCTATGCCCAGGCCGTGCGCGAGAAGCTGCCCGAAGACGCGACCTATACCCGCTTGCAGGTGGCGCTGGGCGAAACCCAGGGCGTGCTGCCGCGCCGCGAGTCGGATACCGGTTGGACGCTGCATGTCGCGGCTAGCCAGACCAACCTGGACGCCAACGTACTGGCCGAAGCCAATCGCGCCTATGGGCGACACCTGGCGCGTGTCGAGCAGTATCCCGAAGCGGAACAGGCCTACAACAGCGCGCTGCGCCTGCTGCGCCACGCGGGTCCCACGGCGGACCGGCTGCTAGGTGCGTCGATTCTGCACGAGTGGGGCTGTCTGCTGGTTGTGCAGGGCCAGCCTGACGAGGCGGCGCAGCGTTTCCAGTCGGCGGTGGCGGGCTATGCCGAGGTGCAGCACGTCCGGCGCTCGATTGCGGTGCAGCGTGACCTGGCGGCCACGCTGTCTGGCATGGGCGAGCTGGACCGCGCCGAGGACCTGCTGCGGCGGGTATTAGCCACTGCCGAACACCTCAAGCTGCGTGACGAATGCGGGCGGCTGCGCTATCGGTTGGCGCTGCTGCACAACATACGCGGGTTGGCGGCACACCAGGCTGGCCAGCGCGACGAGAGCCGCCAGGAGTGGTCGGCGGCGGACCTGCTGCTGCTGGATGCGGTGGTGGACCTGCTGCCGTTCCCCGACACGGTGGCGCTGGCGCGCACGTTCCACGAATTAGGTCGCACCCAGGCGCGCCTGATGCGCATGGACGACGCAGTGAGTAATGCGCGGCGCGGCCAACTGCTATTTGACCAGATTGACCGCCTGGACGAGTTGGCCGAAGCCTCATTGACGTTGGGGCAGTTGTGCATGGCGCAGGGTGACTCGGTGGCGGCGCAGGATGCGTTGCACGCTGCGCTGAACCTCGCCGTCGAGCAAGGGGACCAGGAGCGGGTCAAGCAGGTGGCGGGGGTGCTCGTGCGCGTACATCACATTCGTGTGCGCCACGCTGTCTATGCCGACCGCAGCTTCCGCCGCAACACGCTGGACCAGGCCAGCTTCACGCGCGCGGTATTGGCGGACCTGGGCCTGACAGAACACGTCAATTCGCTCGACCACCTGATGCAGCAGGTCCAGCAGCGGGCGATTTGAGTGCACAGATTCGCCACTTTTTCTAACTACAGCGACAATCACCATCTCATACTCGGGAGGTAGTTATGCGCGTGCGGCTGGTAGCAGTGGTCGTGTTAATGGTGCTAGTGAGCATTCCGTCAGGGCTGTCGCTGTCGCTGGCCCAAGGTTATGGTGACCTGGGCCGCATCGGTAACTGGCAGTTGGTGAGTGTGCAGCCACTGGCCGACGTACTCGGCGAAGAATGGACTGAATCCGTGAGCAACAAGGGTTTTTCACTTTCGCCCAATGGCAGTTTGATCGCCTGGTGGCACGAAAACGAGGTGTGTTCGTTTGGGCTGGATAACCGGGCCTTGTTGTGCCTGGAATGGCCAGGTGATAGTCACAGTGAGCAGCTGGTGTGGTCGCCGGACAGTCGCTATCTCGCGTTTACCGAAGAGTGGTGGCTTGAGGCGCATGAACCGGACATCTGGCTGGTCGACTTCGACGAGCGCCAGATCGTGAACCTGACCGACGATGGCGCAACGGGTACGCGTTTCAGTGTGCCACTAGCACCGGTGGACGTGGTGCCGGTGTGGAATCCCGCCAGTGGTGACCTGTATTTCTTCCGCTATCAGCGCCCGCCAGAAAATGGGGACTATCAAACCGCCTTGTATCGCCTGGCGATTGGCTCTCGTCCCGAAGGTGAGGGATTATTCGCACCGGAACCGGAGTTGGTGCGCGAGTTGTCGACGGTATGGCCAATGTCGGCACCGGTGGCAGACGTGTCGCCGGGCCTGACGGGTCCCGCTGCCATGTCGCCCGATGGCACCACCCTGGCGGTCGCGGTTCAACCTGCGGGCGCTTCAGGTGCACCAGCGGCGCAAGTGAATCGGGGCATCTACCTGATTGACCTGCAGGACGGCACTGGGCGCTGGCTGGTGCGCACGCTGGCGCTTTCTGGCGTGGGGATACCCAACTGGGTGGAAACGGACCTGCTGTTTGATCCTGCCGTCCGTGGCCTTGCCTGGACTACAGAGGGACAAGGATTGGTAGCCTATCTGGAAGGTGGCTTGGTACGACCGCTGCTGGCTAATACGGTCTATGTGGATGTGGCAAGCGGTGCTGTTTCCGGGTTTCAGGATTTCCGCGCTGTGCCGGATAATGACACGTTTTTGGAAGGGTCGGATGGGCTTAACTATCCACCTGTCTTCGACCAGGCACTGCGGCCTGTACTGTTGCCGGATGGGTCAGCCCTGGTGTACTGGCATGGACGGCGTGTGGCGGTCGGCGTCAGTGGTTTCTCAGCGCTGCCGGCTCCGCCCTCCACGCCGTTTTACCCGGCCCGGTTGTGGCTGACTCCGGCAGACGACGCAGTGTGGATTTCGGAGACGCTGTCCAGCGCGGGCGGAAATGAAAACATGGCGCGTGTGCTGATCGCGGGCTACCTGCTGACGTTTGAGCGCGTCGAGTGAAGGGGCGTTTCCTCATCCCGAATTCACGACATTTTCCGCTGGTGCGCGTATACAACTATGGTAGACTGAAACGGATGACACACCACCGTGTTGTCCGTTTTGCTGCGAGGAGCCGCCTGGATGAGTGATTGGGAAACCCTGAACTGCCATTACCACCCGGACCGCATCGCGATTGAGCGCTGTGAAGTGTGTGGCAGGCCGCTGTGCGCCTACTGTCTGTACTATGCCGAAGACGGGACACGTCTGTGTGAGGAACATGCCGAGACGGCGCAACAGGCCGGGATGGCGGTCGAGGAGCCGGGCGCGTATGCCGAGCAGTTGATCGGCGCGCAGGTGGGGATGCAGCGCAAGCAGAAGGTGGA
>JAADYV010000130.1 GCA_010092855.1 Chloroflexota bacterium
ATGACCAAAGGCGTCTTCGCCTACGACTTTGGCGACTCGGTGGGCATGACGCCGCTGATGCGCATGAGTACGCTTGGCCACGATTTCGTACCGCCGGGCATCCACGCGGGCGGGCTGCGCTATCACGGGATGGCGCCTATCATGTCGCTGCTGCACGAGGAAGGCGAGCTGGAAGCACAGGCCTATCACCAGCTCAGCATTTTCGAGGCGGCGGTGCAGTTTGCGCGGGCCGAAGGCATCATCGGCGCGCCGGAAAGCGCCCACGCCATCCGCGCCGCGATCAACGAGGCGTTGGAAGCCAAAGAAGCGGGTGAGGAGCGCGTGATCCTGTTCAACCTGAGCGGACACGGCCACTTCGATATGGCGTCCTACGATGCCTACTTCGAGGGCAAACTGGAAGACTATGAGTATCCCGAAGCGGCGGTGCGCGACGCCCAGACGCGGATGCCGGAAGTGGACCTGTCGGCGATTGCCGGCGATTGACCCCCGTCTCTCCAAACGCGCGACACACGAGTTCTCTCTCCACACAGGGCACGATACGGTGCCCTGTGCTGTTTTCCCCGCCACTTGCCTGTCTGCAAGGCATTTTTTAGGCGCAAACCGGATTCTGTAAGGTTGGGGCAATGCCAGTCACCTATGATTGAAAGTAAACCTTAGTAGAAACACCTAGCTTAGAGTATATGCGGGGGAAGACTATGAACCAGCATCCATACTTGAGCATAGGGTTGCCCGTCTACAACGGCGAAGACTTCATCGAACAGGCGCTCGACTCAATTTTGGCCCAGACCTTCAGCGACTTCGAACTCATCATCTCAGACAACGCATCGACCGACCGGACAGCAGAAATATGCCGCGCCTACGCGGCGCATGATGCGCGCGTGAGTTATTTTGTGCACGATCATAATCGCGGCGCGGCCCCGAACTTCAATTTCACTTATCAGCAGGCTCGCCCCACCAAATATTACAAGTGGCTGGCACACGATGACATCTGCAAACCCACATACCTGGAATGCTGCATCAACGTCTTAGAAGCTGATACGACCGTCGTGCTGGCCTATCCACAGACGGCGGAGATCAACGCTTCCTGCGAGATCGTGCGGATGCCCGATATCTGTTATGACTGCGCGCATCCAGACGCCTACCAGCGTTTCAAAACGTGGCTGCTGCAATATCACCGCTGTTTCGAATTTTTTGGCGTAATCCGCAAAACCGAACTGGATACGACGGGCTTGCTGGGCAACTATTCAGGAGCAGATATTGTGCTGCTGGCCGAACTGCTGCTGCGCGGGCGGTTCCAGGAAGTGCCCGAGCGGTTGTTTCTGCGACGTCATCATCCAGGGTTGTTTCAAGGCGGCGACCTCCCGCCAGGCCATCTGCGCACACCATGGTTTGATACACGAAAAGCCAACCGGATCGTGTTCCCGGCGTGGCGACTGCTACAAGGTTACGTAGGTGCAGTGACACGCAGCCCGTTACCATTGGGCAGCCGGGTGAAAGCGTATGGGAAGGTGCTCTGGTGGATGCGACTCAAGTGGCGTCCATTGCTGCAGGATTTGCGCATCGCGGCCCGCCAGGTGCGGAGTACCCACAGCCTAAAACGTAAGCTCCAGAGGTACCCATAGGATCGATCCTGACCAGGAGTCCGAACTGGGTTCTCGTCCGGTCTGCGAGGCGCACCTTTTCGTTGCGGTGAGCACGGCGCACAAAAACCACTCGCCCCAGATCACCTGTGGTGGGAGCTCACACGCGCATGATTGCCGGCGGATTGGCCGCATCGGGAGCTGGTCAGCACCAGGCCGTGTTGACATTAATACTCACGTGTTCGCCATTCTCAGGCGAACATGTCAACCCTACCTCCATCGAACAACGGAATGGTCTAGATATCACAAGCGATCTAAACCATTCCGTTTTCGAGAATAAGATTACCGGCGGCTGAAGACTAGGCGCAGCTTGGATTCTCGGCGTCGAAGGTGCCCAGCGCCAGGAATTCATTCTCCGGCAAGCCCAGCGTGGTGGTCACGCCTTCGACCTCCTGCAGCAGCTTGCGATAGAGCACACCGTTGGCATCCTGCTCGACAACGGTGATAAAGCTGTTGGCGATTGCACCGCGCTTGTGGTCCAGGCGCACCGGCCCACACGGGCTGTCGAAATCCACATCCGCCAGCGCTTCCTGAAACGCCCGCTGCCCACGGGAGAGGTCCCCACCCACGGAGTCGAGGGCCAGCAGCGCGGCTTTGGTGTTGTTGTAATAGGTCAGCGCAAAATAGGACGGGTAGTTAAAACCATCCGGGAATTTGTCCTGGTAGGCGCGGACAAAATCCTGCCACAGGGGTTCCGGGTTGTCATCGGCAGTGACGCTCGCGGTCACCAGTCCAACCAGGTAATCGGCGGGCACGCCTTCCGCGCTGAGCACCGATTGGTCGGTCGTGATCGCGCCGCCAAACAGGGGCTTGCGGTTAGGCGCGTTTTCGTACTGCCGCAAGAAGTTGATGGCATCCGTGCCGCCCAACGCCAGAAAGATCGCGTCAGCTTCGGCAGGAATGGCCGGAATCACGTCGCTGTAGTCTTCTTCGGACAGCGCCACCCACAGCTTGTCGATCACGCGCCCGCCCAACTCGCAGAATTCCAGCATAAAGCCGCCGACTTGCCCATGGGGATACGAGTAGTCTTCACCCAGGGTGACGACCTTGCGATAGCCGAGTTGTTCGTAGGCATAGCGCCCCATACCGGCCATACACTGCACGCCGTTAAGCGCGAAGGTGAAGAAGTTGGGCGCGGGATCAACCAGTGTCAGTTCCTGGGCCCCCGACGACCCGTTGATAAAGGTGCGGTCCGGCATCTGTTTGGCCAGTTCGCGGATCGCCAGTCCCTCGTTGCCAGATAGGGGACCGACGATAAAATCCACGCCTTGGTCTTGAAACAGTTCGCGTGCTTTGAACATCGTGCCGTCCGGCATCCCCAGCGTGCCGCCGACGTAAAGCTCGATGGGGCGGCCAGCGATGGCCCCGCCAAACTCATCCACGGCCAGCTCGACACCGCGCACACCGTCTTCGCCAACGGTCTGAAATGGACCAAATAACGTTGCCAGTACACCGATTTTAATTGGACTACTGCTCATATGTTTGGTTCCTCGTCTACTCTTGCTATCAGGCGGCTTTCAATTGTCTATCCGTAAATCCACGATAAACATCAATGCCAGTTATATTAATTATTCTATAGGATAAAATCCGTTCGGCAATAAAAGCAAAATTAAAAAAGTAAATCCGCCTTTACATCTGTGGTCTAGATCGAGCTACACGCACGGGGACAGTGGCGAAACCATCCAGGGAAAAAAAGGAGCCGGAGTGTAGGCACGACTCCGGCTTGCGTTCAGGTGTGTAGGGTGGTGTGTGGGGCCAGACGGGGTAATCCGCCCGCGTGTCACTGGCAGGTTTGGTTATAGAGCGCGTTGTAGTCTGCGCCGGTCTTGCTGGTGGCCAGCAGGTTGACCGGCTGGGGCGCGCTGGCGGCATACGTCGGGTCGGCCAGCCACAGGCTGTATTCGCCTGGCTGAACCAGCAGCGTCGTCAGGCAGGGCACGGTGGTCGCGCCCGTCGACAAACAGCTCCATGCCCCATCGGGCGCGCGTACTACCAGCGTGGCCGGGGCGTCGAGCTGCAAGAGCAATTGCAGCGGCGCGGTCCCCGTCCAGTTGACGCGCATCGACGGCTGGGCCGTTGCCAGGCCCTGGCACATGACGCCCGTGCCATCGGTCACGAGGCCACCCAGGAACGCCACATCCACGTCACCGCCGCTGAAACCGGGCAGTACGAACGGGTCCGGTCCAAAGCCATCGCCCAGGTACATCTCGCCATACAGCGGCGCGAGGTCCCACCGCAGGCCAGTTGCCGGGGGTGCAGACGAGTCGCCCAGGCCCACACTGTCGCCGGGTGATCCCGTGCTGCCGGTCGAGCCGGTAGAACCGGTGCCGGTGCTGCCCGTGCCGGATGCATAGCCGCTGGCCGTGCGTGGCCTCCACACCGGCAGTTCATCGCTCGCGCTGTTAAACGTCAACTGCACCAGCCCCGTCCCGTCGGGGTTCATGAGGTACAGCTCGTTGTCGCCGTCACGGTCGGACGAGAACGCAATGCGCGTGCCGTCCGGTGACCAGGCGGCGGCCCAGTCATCGGCGGCATAGGTGTCGGTCAGCCGTGTGCTGAGGCCGGTACTGGCGGTGGTTTCGGTGGCGGCGCTGGTGGCGTACAGGTCAAAGTCACCGTCGATGTCGGACGAGAACGCGAGGCGCGTGCCATCTGGCGACCAGGCCGGATAGCGGTCATCGGCCAGGTTGTTGGTCACCTGCGTCAGCGCCCCGCCGTAGATGGGCATAATGTAGATCTCGCTGTACCCCTAATCATAAAAAAAAAACACAAGCCGCGTGCTGTCCGGCGACCAGGCCGGATAGCGATCCTGCACGGTTTTGATGGTCATCTGGATCGGGTTTGTGCCGTCGGCGTTCATGATGAACAGCTCAAAGTCGCCGTCCTGGTTGGACTGGTACGCGATGCGCGCGCCATCCGGTGACCAGGCCGGATGCGCATCACTGACCGAATTGAACGTCAGCGGTGTTTCGAGGCCGGTCGTCAGGTCGATGCGGTAGAGGTCCAGGTCGCCGTCACGGTCCGACTGGAACGCCAGATAGCGCCCGTCCGGGGACCAGGTGGGGCGAAAGTCGTTGGCAAAATTGTTGGTGACCGCGCGCAGGTTACTGCCGTCCGCATTCATGATGTAGATGTCCCAATCGCCGTCAATGTCAGACGCAAACGCGAGCTGGTCCACGCCGGGCTGGGCCGCGCCTTCGGTGGGGCCATCGCCCTGGGCGCTTACCGGCCACATGGCCAGCATAACGGCGGCCAGCAGCAGGCCGGTAAGGACGAGTTTGTGGATGTGGGTGTGCATGGTCGTTCTCCTGATGCTGATGTTTTTTTCACGGCACTGCCCGGACGGGGTCCAACCCGGAACCAGCGCCGGGATTATCGGTCTGGATACCCCCCGGTTGCTGGCCTGGTCCTCATGACGCAGGACCGACCACAGTGATGATCCGCTCCGCCGGTGCGCCGGGAATGTCGTTACCCTGGTTGTCGGTGGTGTAGGCAATGGTTTGCAGCGTGATGCTGCCCTCCTGCTCCGCTGAATAGTACAAAATCGTATCGAAGGTGGCCACCGGGGTATCCGGACGCTGTTCGGTGACCAGCACGCCGTTGGCAAACAGCTCGACCCGCGTCACACGGACAAAGACGCTGCCCTGCGCGCGCACCCCCACCGTCACCTGCTGGCCGAGGACATACTCGGCTCCATCGGCTTCAGGTTGCAGGATGGTGATCTGCGGGCCACCGGCGGCCGGTGGAGGCGCGTCTTCCGGTTCCCCAAACGTGACCGTGATGCTGGCCGGATTGCTGGCCGCGGTCGCGCTGTAGGCGATGACTTCCAGCCGGTACGTGCCCGTTTCCGCCGGGCGGAAAGGCAGCAGCGGCGCGAACGTCTCCGGCGTGCCCTCCGGCACCGACTCATACACCAGTTCGCCGTTGGCCAGCAGCGCCACGCGCGTGATGCCGTCTGGGGCGTTGGTCTGCACCTGGAGCGAAATCTGCTGGCCGGGCAGGAAAGTAGCACCATCCATCGGGGCCGTGATCGCGACCTGAGGCAGTGCGCTGGATAGCGTCGTGCCGGGCCGCCACGCGCCATACGCATCGTCAAACCCGCTGGGCGTAATCTGCGTGACGTTCCCGCCAGCGGTGTCCATCGCATATATGTCGGACGTCGTGCCCCGGTTGGTGTGGAACACAATTTGCGTGCCATCGGGCGACCAGGCGGGCACAAAATCATCGGCGGGATGGTCCGTCAGGCGGCGTTGGTCAGAGCCATCGGCGTTCATCACGTAGATGTTGTAATTGCCGTCGCGGTCGGAATGAAACGCGATCTGCGACCCGTCTGGTGACCAGGCAGGGGCAAAGTCGTCGCCGGGATCGTCCGTCAGGCGGCGTTGATCGGTGCCATCAGCGTTCATGGTGTAGATGTTGTAGTTGCCATCGCGCAGCGAAACGAACACCAGCCGCGCGCCATCCGGTGACCAGGACGGCATGGCCTCGTTGGAGAACGTCTGCGAGAGATTGCGTACCCCGGAACCATCGGCGTTCATCACGTAGACGTCGAAGTCTGCGTCCCGATCCGATGAAAACGCGATCTGCGCCCCGTCCGGCGACCAGTCGGGGAACAAATCGGCGGCGGGATTATCCGTCAGCCGCGTCACGTCCCCGCTGCCCACGTCCATCAGCATGATCTCCCAGCCAGCGAACTCATCCGTCTGGTAGGCGAGGAACTGTCCATCCGGCGACCAGACGGCGGCGTACTCTTCGGCGGTGTTGGTGGTCAGGCGTTGGGTGCCAGAGCCGTCGAGATTGATCAGGTAGAGGTCGGTATTGTTGTTGCGGAAGGAGGAAAACACCACCTGGGGCGGCGTGGGTTGGGCGGCCCCAAACGGCGCGATAACGTTGCGTTCTCCAGAAGCTAGCGCGAAGGTTACGGTACTGGTGGTCGTTGGCGCGAAGCCGGGCGGCGCGGTGAAGGTGAGGGTGTAGCTTTGGGGCAGCAGCGACTGGAAGCAGTATTCCGCCTCGGTGCCGGTCGTCAACTGCGCGACGCGCACCTCGCCCACCGCCAGCGTGACTGCGACTCCGGCCAGCGGTGGTTCGCTCTCCTGCGGGCTGCCGTCGCCGTTGCGGTCCTCGAAAGCGCTCACGCAGATTTCGCCGGTCGCGTCCTGGGCCACCGCTGGAGCCGCGCCGGGGAAAACAGTGGTAGCCAGCAGCAGCGCCAGCCCCAACAAGACCGCGCCGCACCGGGCACGGCGATCAGCCGCCATAATAGCATTCCTCATCTCGTGCTCCTCCCCCCAACCTGGGCTGTATTTTGGTGTCGTTATTTTCCCCACCGGCCAGCACCCCACCCTACGCCAATCCGCGCTGCGCTATTGCGCACGAGATGTCGCGCACGATGCGTGATGCTATCTTAACTATACCCTGACATGACCTTTCCGGAAAAATACGCCAGCCTGACGGTCGCTCTACGTCCAGGGGGCGCACACGCTACCGGCCCGTTGCCAACCGGTCGGGCACGCCTTTGTACGCTTCCCAGAGCCAAGTGGATAAGCACAGCGCCAGAAAACGGTCGCGTTTACGGGATGAGTCCGGCCTCGAGGTGATCCAGCGCTGCGCTGAAGTGAGCCCGGCGTTGCTCGCGGAGGTCTGCGCTGGCAAGGTGCTCCTCGTGGAAGGCGACGGTCGTGCGGTCACCGCGTGCCATGACGCGCACCTGAATGGTTGACGGGCGTTCCCATCCCGGCGGGTGATACGTGATGCGCAGGTGCGACCGGGGCTTATACACACGCACCTCTCCGCTGGTCCCGTGCGCGGCATGATAAACTTCGCCTTTCTGGAAGTCCAGCGCGTCAACCTCCGCCAGCCACTGCGCGAGACCTTCCGGCGACGTCACCCACTCCCAAGCCTGTGCTTCACCAGTGGGCAGAGTGCGCCGCACACCGATCTGAAAACCCGTATCCTTCGTCCATCCGACCAGGCGTTCGTGTGGTTCACTCATGGGATTTCCTCCGGTTTCGCACGTGTGTTCGATGGACTCTGATTATCGTGCGCGCTGATTGATCGTGCAAACAAAATCGTGGACAAAAGGGCTTGGGCAGTGCGAATCTGCGTTCTGCGCCACACGATCATTTGCGTCCGGCCCCCGGACAGCGTATTATGGTTGTAAAGATTACCGTGCATATGGAGGGACGCGCCATGCGAAAACTACCGGGTGTTCTGATTGTACTCTTGCTGGTTGCGGTGGCGCTGGCTGTCGTGCCGCCGGAACCGACTCAAGCCGACACGACGCGGCAGGTCACCTACTGCGCCGACTTCGATGGCTCGACCAACGACATTGTACGCGCCGAAATCCCCGCCGAGACGATTGAGCGCGGCGACGTGTACTGCCGCGTGATCGCCATTGATGGCGAATTCGTGCGCAACGCCGCCGAGATCGGCGATCCAGCGGTGCTGGACCAGGGCGTGATCCAGGCGGTGGACGTGTATGGCATGTCGCACGGCGGGCAAATCCAGAACGTTTTTAACGAGCGCGTCAAGGTGTGCTTGCTGGGCCGGGGCACGCTGTGGTACCTGGATGCAACGGTGTCGCCGCGCTATCTCCAGCGCCTGGCCATCACGCGCGAAGGCAGCTACACCTGTGGCCGGATCAGCGGTCCAGGCACGGTTGTGCTGACCGAACGCGATGGTGATGGCAGCGCGCCCTTTGCCACCGGTGCGCCAGCGCGCAGTAGCAGCGATAACGATGACGCCGATGGCGATGGTATTCCCCCGGTAGACGTGGTGAGTCCGGCTTCCGCAGTGCCGCTCGAAGACTGCTACGTGGTGACACGCGCGATCCTCAATCTGCGCGCCGGGCCGGGCCTGAACTACGAGGTGCTGCGTTTCGTGCAGTACGATGTGCGGCTGCAGGCCGATGCGCGCCAGGGCAACTGGTTCCACGTTGGTTACCAGGGCACCCCCGGCTGGCTGAGCGGCACGTACCTGAATATTTCCCGGACGTGCGGCGACTGATTTCGCAGCTCACACCGTTTTTCACACCATCACACACGCAACGGCGGGAGTTCCGGCTCTTGCCGTTTTTTTGATCGAACGGGGCAAATCACGCGGAGGTGTGCCGGTGAATATTATATTCCAGGGAAGGATTTCGCTCTTTCGCCTGTGGCTCAAAGCGCACAGGCTACATTGAAATAAAGTCTACTGAACTCGACTTTATCCAATCTCGTTCAGGAAGGGTCAACATCGGTCCGAGACTGGAAAACGTCCGCCACAATCCCGTATCTTTGCTTCTGTAATAGATGC
>JAADYV010000632.1 GCA_010092855.1 Chloroflexota bacterium
AACCCATCCAGTACGTGAATGACGCGCACCTGGGGGGCGATCCCCTTCGAGTCAAGGAAGTCGATGTCGCCGTTCAGAACTGTGGCGGTGGTCGTGCCCAGGAATACGAACGCCAGCAGCATTGCTACCGGTGTTAGCCAGGGCACGCGCGTGTCTCTGCCAGGTACCATGCGGTCTGCGCCCAGCAGCATGATCACGAACAAGAACAGCACCATGATCGCGCCGGCATACACCGCCACCTGCACCATTGCCAGAAAGGGCGCGCGCAGCATAAGGAAAAAGAACGCAATACAGGCGAAATTTAAGATCAGGAACAACGCGCTGTGGACCGCGTTATCGCTGATGAGCATCATCGCGGCAGAGATAACCGCAATCGACCCCACAATGACAAACAGCGTTAATTCCATTTGGTGTTATCCTGTCGTTACTCACCAACCCCCTGGCTGGCTTCCGATCCAACTGGTGTGCCAGTATCTATTTTGGGTTTTCCATATCCGGGATCGAGCGATCAAACTGGCCCGGTTCAGTGACCTGCGGCGTGGCGGGCACGCCGTGCGGCGGTGGATCGATCAAACGGTCTTTAGTGTAGATCGCGTCCCGCCGATCGTTGAAGCTCAGGCGGTACTCGTGTTCCAGCACAATCGCCTCAGTTGGGCAGGCATCTTCACAGTAACCGCAGAAGATGCAGCGCAGCATGTTGATTTCATACGTTTTGGCATAACGCTCGCCGGGGCTGAAGCGCTCCTCGTCCGTGTTTTCGGCTGCTTCGACCCAGATCGCATCGGCGGGGCAAGCTGCCGCACACAGCGAACAACCAATGCACTTCTCCAGGCCGTTGTCATAGCGTTTGAGCGCATGACGGCCCTTGAAGCGTTCCCGAACCGGACGTTCCTGCTCTGGATATTGAATCGTGACTGGACCTTCGAGAACATGTTTTATCGTCGTTGCAAAGCCGCGGATCAAGTTCATCGAATTTTCCTACCCTATCCCTTATCTTTAACAATACAGTGTAGCGAAATGGTGCCAAGTAATGCTGGCATTTCCGTTTGAAAATCGTCTTGCATTGAGTGCCGATGCCAACACCGCTTAGTCTTCGCCTGGTGTTTCGCGGGCAGCGATTCGTTCAGCCACCTCTGCTGGGGCGCGGATCACGCGATCCACTGCGCGCAGCGTGGTGGTAGCCAGACCCGAATTCCCCGACAGCGATACCACCTCGACGCGGGGCTCAGTACCGCTGATGTCTGGTTTGCGCCCGGCGCGGCTGAGCCAGATAAACGAGCCTAGCACGAACAACACTATCCCTGCCACCGACATACCCGCGTAGAAGTCTTGCCCGATTTCGTCCAACAGCACCACGCCAACCGCAGACCATACCACCGCGACCAGGGCCAGCGGGAGCATGACCTTCCAACCCAGCAGCATCAGCCGGTCGTAGCGAATGCGGGGCAGCGTCCCACGTACCCAGACCATCACGAGCAGCAAGATGAACACCTTCGCGCCATAAAACACTGGGCCAAGCAGCGGAGCCTGATCCACCCATAAGAAGTGATAACCGCCGAAATAAAGCGCGACTGAGATCATACTCACGGCCACCATACCGATGTATTCGGCCATAAAGAACAGCGCAAACTTCATGCCGCTGTATTCTGAGTGGTACCCGGCGGTGAGTTCCTGCTCGGCTTCAGGCATATCAAACGGCGCGCGGTTGACTTCGGCCAGCAGCGCCACCAGCAAGATCGTGGCGGCCAGCGGGTTTTGGAACACGAACCACCCTAGCACCGGCGTTTTGTTTTGGGCTTCGATAATCTCCCCCACGCTCATCGAACTGGCCAGCATCACGGGCACCACAAACACCAGGCCCATGCTGAGTTCGTAACTGATCATCTGCGCCGAGGAGCGCAAGCCGCCCAACATGGCGTACTTGTTATTGCTCGACCACCCGGCCAGCACAATACCGTAGATGCCAACGCTAGTGATGGCCAGCAGCCACAAAACCCCGATGTTGACGTCGACCACCGACTGCGAGACGCGATACCATTTGCCATCAAACCAGGGAATGGCAACATCTGGACCAAACGGGATCACGGCCACGACAATGATCGCGGGCACAACCTTGATGACGGGAGATAACCAGAACACCGCCTTTTTGGCCAGCGACGGGGTGACGTCCTCTTTAAAAATCAGCTTGATGCCGTCGGCGACGGGCTGGAACATGCCAAAGGGGCCTGCCCGGTTGGGGCCAACCCGTGACTGCAGCGCAGCCAGAAATCGTCGTTCCAGCAGGGTGGTGTAGGCAAATCCCGTCAAGAGCACAAAGAATACAAACCCGCTGGTAAAAATGGCGTGCAGCACTGTGCAAGCACCACTGCTAGCACACTGTACCACGACACTGGATTCACTCGGTCCAAACATCCCGCTTTACTCTCCGATTTTCTCGATGGCACACGCTGCCGGACCTATCACGATGGGCGTTTTGCTAAGCAACTGCGGCACCAAGACGACGCCAGCAGGTGCTTGCCCATTCACACGCGCGGTCAAAAGGTGTTGTGCTCCGTTCACGTTCAGCCGGATGACCTCACCATCCACGATACCGATGTGTGCCGCGTCCTGGTTGTTAATCTCGGCAAACGGTTCGGGCACATGCGTGTGCATCATTTCACTCTGCTCGAACAGGGTGCTCCGATCATACAATACTCGCACCGGGACGGCGAACAACCCCTCAATCTGGTATCCGTCAAGCTGCACTGGCCGCACCTGCAAGCGCGCCGATTCATCCTCAGCGTTAGCAGGCCATTGAATGCCCAGGCCACCAGTGTTGGTGTAGGCCGTCCCGCCATAGTACAGGTCATCGCCACCCACGTCCGGGAACTGTTTCTCAACGGCTGCCAGCGCGGGATACGCCATCGCTGCGTAGCGTGGCACGTTCTGCGTGATGTCGCGCATGACCAACGCCGCGGATATCCGGGGTTTGTCGCCGCCGAGACGCGCGCCAATGTTGGCATAGATGCGCCATTCAGGAAGGGTATCGCCTACGGGGCCTTGCGCCGTATAAAAGCGCTGCACACGTCGCATCCCGTTAGTGAAGGTGCCTTCGCGTTCGGCGAAGCTCTGCGCTGGGAGGATCACATTGGCGTGGGCGGCGGTCGGTGTCATAAACTGGGTGCTGACCACCACAAATTCCGCGTTCGCCAGCGACTGCACCAACGCCGCATCTTCCGCAGCCGGGTCCGCGCTGCCGATGAACCACACTGTGGGCGGTTGGTCGGCCAGGGCCGCCGTTGTTTCGGCAGAGAAACCCAGGTCGAACGCGCCTTGCAGGTTCGCGCCGGGCCAGACGGGGACCAGACCGTTGTTTGGCTTGCCGGCGTGCCCGGTTAGCAGCAGCAAGTTGGCTGCTGCCTGCATCAGTTCCCGGTGCTGGTCAAGCGTCAGACCCTCACCACCGGCAAAGATGACTAGGTCTTCCGCATCCAGCAGTGTTTCTGCGGCGTCCGCAAACGGGACGCGCGTGCCCTTGAGTTCGGCTTCCAGTTCTGCTGCACCATCGACGCGCGCGGTGAAGTCTGCGTCGATTTTGTTCTTGCTGCGGGCGCGGGCAGCAAAGCTGTTCAGTACCGCCACCGCGTCACCGTACTCGTAATGCACCACTTCGGTGGCGTACCGATCCAGCTTGGTCGGGCGGCCATTGGCCACTACTACCTTCGCGCCCCGGTCTGCGGCCTGTTTGACTTGCAGCCACCACACCGGCGCTTCTTCCTCGAAGTCGGAGGCGATCACCAGGATCGCACTGTCGGGACCCATGTCCTGCAGACGGGTGCCGGTGCCTACTCCGGCTTGGGCGACAGCATCGGCCCCGGTCATGAAGGCGGGCCAGACGCCCAGGCGCGGCGTGTTGCTGGTTCGGTGCGCGAGTTTGCGCAGTTCCCACAGGTCCTCGTTCGAGAGGTTGTTGCCTGCCAGAAAGGCGACGTTATCGCCTGCTTTCTTAAGTCGCCCGGCGATTTCGCTGTAGGCAGTGTCCCAGTCCACCGCGACCCATTCGTCACCCCGGCGCAGCAGCGGTGTGGTCAGCCGTTCTTCTGCGCGGGCATGGTGATGGCCGAAGCGTCCTTTGTCGCAAATCCAGATTTCGTTGACGTGCTCGTTCTGGCGCGGCATGATGCGTTTGATGACTTTCTTGCCACCAAAATCACGGTCCAGGCGGGTGCTGGCGCTGATGTTGCACCCCACCGGGCAGTGCGGGCAAATGCTGGGCACTTCGTCCAGTTCCCAGGGCCGCGCTCCAAAGCGGAAGTCCGCTGTTGTCAGTGCCCCCACCGGGCAAATGTCGGTGGTGTTGCCGCTGAACTTGGTGTCGAAGGGCGGATCGCTGATGGTGACGATCTGCAGACGGCGTCCGCGTTCGTGGAAGGCCAGCACGTCGTCGCCTACCACTTCGTCACAGAAACGGGTGCAGCGCGCGCACTGGATGCAGCGCTCGCGGTCCAGGTAGATCAGGTCACCCAGCGGGACGTGTTTGTCCAGCCGGATTTTGTCATCGAACACAAAACGTGACTCGCCCGGCCCATAGGCCATTGTAAGATTTTGCAGTGGGCATTCGCCGCCCTTGTCACAGATCGGGCAGTCGAGCGGGTGACTGGTGAGGATAAACTCCAGGATGTCGTCCCGCGCATCCCTCACACGCTGCGTTGCCCCGCGCACCACCATCCCTTCGGAGACCGTCTGGGTGCACGCCGTCTGGAGCTTGGGGAACCAGCGAACAACCGGGTCACCATTGTCGTCGACATCCGGTTCGCCGGTCTCGCGGTTGGTCACCACGCTGCCCAACTCCACCAGGCACATCCGGCACATGCCTACCGGGTCCATCTTGGGATGGTAACAAAAGACCGGGATGTCTGTGCCAGACATCTTGGCCGCGTCAACCAGGTTGATACCCTTCGGCACCTGGAATTGCTGTCCATCAATCGTTATCGTTACGGTTTCGGCCATTGTGGTCCTCAAGCCCATACAGTTGTCGCCAACACTATATACCAAATCTTGTCATACTAGCGCACACTGCGGTCACACTGCCGCAGCCCAATTTCAGCCCGGTCAACATATGACTGGAAAATGTAGCCCCAGGCGCTGGTTTCGAACAAGTCCTGGGCCATATCACGCGCCACGATGAAGTCCGCGCGGGCCGCACCAATATCGCCTGCCGCCAGCCATTCCTCGGCGCGCAGCAAATAATTGACCGGGGCCCCAGGATCGTTCTCAATAGCCTGCGTCAGCCAGAAGACCTGCGCCGGTACTTCTGCTTGTGGCGGATGGAGTCTCTGTTCATCAGTCATGATTACTCACCTTGCGCGCGTCTCACCG
>JAADYV010000633.1 GCA_010092855.1 Chloroflexota bacterium
CATCGAAATGCCGCCGATAGCGCGCCCATCCCGGTCGGTCCGCACGTGGTAACGCGCTTCAACCGTTGGAATCACTTCGTCCAGCAGGTAATCGCCAAACCGTCCATATTGCTGCAATGCATCCCGGAAGAAGTCCTCATGCGCTTCCAGAACCGGACTCCAATCATGGCCAGGCGGATCAACCGCGTTGATGAAGAAGCTCTTTTCGCCAACCGGCAGCGCGATCACCATTGGCGGCAGCGATCCATCAGAAATGCCCGCCCATAAGTGTTCGTGTATATGCAGTTTGTCAGTGATATAGGTCGGCGAAAGCCCCCAGGGGTGCAAGAAGTAGAGCACCGGGTAGGGTGCAGCGGCGGGGGTATAGTCTGGTGGCGTGATGATTCGTACACCCAGGCGGCGACCAACCGCCTGGCTCTCGATTTCTACGTCTTCTACACGGCCAGGGCGGATCATAGGCGAGTAGCCCACTCCTTATAACATCAGCATTCGGATAATGGATTCTTCCACGTATTCACCGGCGAGCAGCGACAACGCCAGCAGCACGAAATCATACAGGAAATGGGCCATGATCGCTACAGTAGTATTGTACCGTTGTCGCAGCCACCCAAAGACCATCGCCACCCCCAGAATGATCAGCGCAGCGGGGGTCAACGTATACTGCATATGGGTTAGCACAAATAGCGCCGTCGTCGCCCAGAAGCCAAACACCGGCTGCAAGGCTCCGCGAAACGCGATCTCCTCGCCCACGCCCGCCTGAACCGCGATCAGGAATGCAATGCCGATGCCGCCGATACTGTCCGCCAACGCCTCCGACGCCTGCGTTTGCTCTTCAAGCGTTTCCTCGGAGACCAGCTCCTGCCAGATAATCGAGGAAAAAAACACAAACACCAGCAGCACAAACGTCGCCGCAAACGCCATCACCGCGCCTTCGAGGTCGGGCATTTGCAACCCCAACCGCTGCCGGGTCTGGGGCCAGTTGCGACGCAAGCCGATCCCGACTCCCAGGATCGGCAGAAGAACCTGCGGCAGCCCGTTGATGATCAAGTCCATGACGGTGATGCTGCCCTCAAAGCCTTCGGCGACACCTTCCAACCCGCCGCCAAGAATGAAGTTGATAACCTGCACACCCCAGAAGTAGACACACATGATCAGCGCAACCATGTGCACGGTCGACGCCGGGTTAAAGCCGCGCACCTGGTATGAGCGCCCTGGCCGTTGCTCTGGAGATGCGGAGGTCATTCCTGGCATGGGTTGGCCAGATGTAACAGGACGGGGCAGGATCAACGCTTCGGAGGTGTAGTAGTTGAGCATTTGGGGAAAGAGTGGCGTGCCTTCGGTGCGCGGTACCAGTTCAGGCGAAATGCCCTGCGCCGATTCATCAGACGGTGGTTGCAGAACTTCCGGCTGCGGGTGCGCTTCTAGAGGGTGCGCCCCGGTTTCGCCACGATAACGTGGGAACAACCGGGCTACGACCTGCCGCACTGGTTGAAACAACAAAGCCGCCGACAGTCCGGCAAACACCAGCGAGAAGATTAACGCCGCATCTGCCGCTGCCGCACTGGGCAGGTCGTCAGGATCAATGCTATCAGCGTTCGCAAACAGGTCCGGGTTGTTGACCTGCACCCAGGTCAGCGCGCTGTTGGTCACGATCAACACATTGAGCAGCAGCAGCACGGCGATCGTGATCTGGCGCAGCCACGTCTGCCGCTGGTGGTCGGCATAGTTCGCCACAAGGACAACTACACCGACAATGATATAGATGAACAGAATTAATAGGATGTCCTCTACCGTCAAGATTTACTCCGTTTTGGTGTACGCACTCACACAAGCAGATTATAAGCCAGTCGAGTTCAGTTTGCAGCCCACCGCGCTTTCCGGCACAATCGGCAGCGGTAGAAAGTGATGAGAATCTGGTGAGTGTTCAGGTGATATCTCCGCGCAGAAACCGCATTAGAGGATGCGTAATAGGCTGCCTGGTGCTGGTGATCGCGTTCGCGGGCTGCGGGCTAAACGCAGTGGGCAGCTACTGGTTATTTCCCCCGGATGCGGTCAATATCGTGATCCTGGGGTTGGATGCCCGGCCTGGCGAAGGGGACTGGACTCGCACCGACAGCGTGATGCTGCTCAACGTCAACCCGGACGACATGCGTGTTAGCCTGCTGTCGATCCCGCGCGACGTGTTCATCTCAGTACCAGGTGAAGGCGAGCAACGCCTCAATAGCATCAATGGCATGGCAGAGAGCGAACAACCCGGCAGCGGACCAGCGTTGGTCATGGCCAGCCTGGAGGAAAGTTTCGGTGTTGAGGTGCAGCACTATATCCGGCTGAACTTCAGCGGTTTCGAGGCCATTATCGACGCGGTGGATGGTGTGGAAATCGACGTACCCCACGCCATCCGCGATGAGGAGTATCCTACCCTGGACGAGGGAACGATCGTCGTCACGTTCGAGCCGGGTTTGCAGCACATGGACGGCGAACGGGCTTTGCAGTATGCGCGCACCCGGCACCAGGATAGCGACTTCCAACGCGCAGCGCGCCAGCAGCAGGTGCTGGATGCGCTGGTGACAAAGCTGTCTGAGCCACGCGCGATCTTCAAGTGGTGGCGCGTGTGGCGTGCGCTCGACAAGCACACTGATTCCGACTTGAACTGGTGGGATTGGATACAAATCAGTCCGGCCTTGCTGCGCGGCTGGCCGGAACGGGAAGACCGGGTAATGGAAGGCGAGGATGTCGTCGCCATTCGGGGCGGGTATTGGATACCCAATTACGAACGGATCACGCCCTGGATCCAAGCCCACTTCGACACGTGATCGACGGGCCCAACACTAACACCAGGGCTATTTGTATTCTTCCTTGAACCGCGCAAACGCGCCTTCCCAGGCGCTGGGCTTGCGCGTGAACTTGGTCACCTTGATGTCGGCAAAATGCTCGAACAAGCCCACGATCACGGCGGGCAGCGATTCCCAGTCGTCGGTGCGCAGCACGTTTTCTAACCGGGCCTGTGCACCTTCGGTCCAGGACCACCGCTGGCGCAGTTGTTCAGCCTTCATCCAATAGTCGCGGTTTTCCCACACTTCCGCCGACGATTCGATGCCGTCCTGAATCCCACGCAGGCAGTAGAACAACAACGCTGCCATATCTTTGGCTTCGTCGTCAAGTTCGGCTTTCTGGCTCAGATGGCGCAGCATCTCGGCAGAAGTACGGCGCAGTTGGTTGCGGATTTTGCCGGGACTGTTCGTATTAACAACACGACTCATGATGGGATTGCACTCCTCAACATAAACAGGCACATCTGCAACCATACTGGTATCAGGCGTGCCTGTCAAGAGGGTTTTCGATAGCGTTATTTTTCGGCCACAAGCGGTAGCGCCAGGTCGATCTGGTAGACGTCGTCGCCCTGGCCGCTTAACAGTAGATATCCCTGCTGGCGTTCGGCCAACAGGCTGGCTACATACAACTGCATCCGGTGCAGATCGGGGCGACCGGCCTCGCTGAGATCACGAGCCTGCATCAGGCGAAACAACACTGCAGCATCGGCAGCGGTGAGCTTGGGCGCTTTGTGCAACATCAGGATATGGGCGAGCGCGTCGTCAAAGTGCAACCGGATATCGACCGAGTCTTCTGGCGAGCTTTCTGCCAACGCGAACTCGACCAGGATGTTCATGATCTTATGCAACGCCGACGGCGCGATCTGGGTCAGAGAGCCTTCAGAAACGCCATTGTGAAACACCAACCGCCGGGCAGGGAAGCGGTGGATCGCATCCGATAGCCAATGGCGCACAAAGCGGTATAACGGAACCGGTTCCACATCGAAGTTGCTTTCATTAGCTTCGAGGAACATGATGTCAAGCGCGATCTGAGTGTATTGGCTGAGTTGGCTGGCGTTTTTGATGATGTGTTCAACAAACTCTTTTTGCTCGTCATCCGACAGGTTGCCGCGGTTATGATATAGCAGTTCAGCAAACCCCAAAATCGTACTTAATGGCGTGCGCAAATCATGCGAAATCATGCTGAGGAAGGACTGTTTGCCCAGTTCGAGTGAGTTTTCCTGGTCAGCAATATCCCAAAATATGGTCAACCACCCTTGTACCTGGCCCTGGTCTTGCAGCGGTTGTTGGTGCCAATTAAGCCGCCGTGCCGCCTGACCCTGGATACGCAGGCTGCCCCACTTGCCTTCCGATGGCGTGTCTGGCATATCTTTGATCAAAGCAGGCATGTCTGGGATCGAGGCCTGGATACGCGAAAGCAAATCGTCAACAGTTTTGGGGACACTGTCGAGCTTAAGCAACCCTTGCAAGCGCGTATTCATCAGGCAAATGGCGCCCGCTCGATCCGTCACCAAGACTCCCTCTTTGGAGGCACCGTACCAAGTTTGGAGCGCTTGCATCTGTAATGTATTCATAAACCGATTTCATCCACGACCTTTACAATGTTCACACAACATTAGTGCACCAGGTCAAAGTTTGCAATAAAAAAATAATATAATAAACCGGAGCGATAGAAAACACACACAACTGAAAAACCGCAGTAGGACAGCGCGCAGTAGGACAGCGCGCGGGTTTGTGCTATTATCTGGGTTGACCTACCATCGCTAGGACAGACCATGACTGAATTCTTCCTGATCCGTCACGCAATCAATGAATGGGTGAGAACGGGTAAGCTGGCGGGTTGGACTCCCGGCGTGCATCTTAACGCCCACGGACGACAGCAGGCCGCCGCCCTGGGTGAACGGCTGGCGCAGGCGTCGTTGGCTGCGATCTATTCCAGCCCACTCGAACGCACGATGGAAACAGCCGAAGCCATCGCCGCTCACTATCCCGAGGTGCAGGTGCAGACCCTGGACGGTGTGGGGGAAGTGCGGTATGGTGACTGGCAGGGAGAGAAACTGAGCACGCTTCGTCGTGAAAAACTGTGGCAAACGGTGCAGTTTTACCCCAGCCGGGTCCAGTTCCCGAATGGAGAAACGATCCGGCAGGCTCAGGCCCGCGCCATCGACGCACTGGAAAACCTGGTACAACGCCATCCACAACAACGGGTAGCCATCGTCTCCCACAGCGATATGATCAAGCTTGTTGTCGCCCATTACCTGGGCGCGCATATCGATTTGTTTC
Organism: Chloroflexota bacterium; assembly: GCA_010092855.1. Taxonomy (GTDB): domain Bacteria; phylum Chloroflexota; class Anaerolineae; order Aggregatilineales; family Aggregatilineaceae; genus TC-15. The sequence continues at coordinate 5,115 of JAADYV010000633.1, forward strand.
AACGCCTCGATATTTCACCTGCTTCGCTGACTATCATCCAGTTGGGTGCAAACCGCCCATACATCCGGCA